>NZ_QRQX01000009.1:0-103942 GCF_003475665.1 Collinsella sp. AF29-7AC | reverse complement strand
CGTAGCGGGTGGTTTAAAGCTGGGCGCTGCGCGGCCAGCAGACTAAACTCTTGAAAAACAAAAAGGCCCCCGCAAAGCGGAGGCCTTAGGCAAGGCTATGTCGAGATGCAGGATTCGCGCTACTCGCAGAGCGAAAGGGCGGCCTCGTCGGCAACGACAACGCAGTTGGTGTGCAGCTGCAGGATCGAAGCCGGGCACGCGGGCGTAACCGGACCATAGCACATGTCATGCACGGCCTGAGCCTTGGCCTCGCCGTTGGCGACGACTAGGATCATGCGGGCATACATGATGGTCTGGGTACCCATGGTGTAGGCCTGACGGGGAACATCGTCGATGCTGTCGAACAGGCGGCTGTTGGCCTGAATGGTGCTCTCGGTGAGGTCGACGCAGTGCGTGCCCTTGGAGAAGTGGTCATCGGGCTCGTTGAAACCGATGTGGCCGTTGTTGCCAATGCCGAGCAGCTGCAGATCCGGGTAACCGGCGGCGGCGACGATCTTGTCGTACTCAGAGCAGGCAGCGGCGGCGTCGGGGTTGGAACCGTCGGGCACATGCGTGTTGTTCAGGTCGATGTTGATGTGATCGAAGAAGTTCTCACGCATGAAGTAGTGATAGCTCTGGGGATCGTCGTGCGAAAGGCCGCGATACTCGTCCAGGTTGTAGGTGCTGACCTCGGCAAAGTCGACGTCGCCCTTCTCGTACCAAGCAGCGAGCTGCTTGTAGGCACCGATCGGGGTGGAGCCGGTGGCAAGACCCAACACGCAGTCGGGCTTGAGGATAACCTGCGCCGAGATAATATTGGCGGCCTTGCGGCTCATATCCTCGTAGTCTTTAGCTTTAATGATCTTCATTACGCGTCCTTTCTCGTACAAGAGAGGCAAGGCTCCCCTTACAAGCACTTGCCCGCGGCCCGCGTCGGCCGCAACCAACGTGTGCGGCCACCAGGGCGAGGTCGCGTAATGTATGTGTCTCGTGTCTAGCCGCGTCGAGGCCCCTGCCCGTCCACGGTGACCCAAAGCCGTTTAGCTTCGGACAAATCCCATCTTGCCACGGAGGGCGCCCTCTTTCAAGGGCGCCCTCCATAAACGTGTTTGAATTGTAGGCTAATGGCCACGTGCACTTGCTAGCGCTCGCGAGCAACGATGAGCTGGTCCATCTCTTCGACATGCGCACCAACGGAGCCCTTGATACTCGAGAACTCAACGGAGTTGCACACCAAGATGGGGACCGTCACATCGTAGCCCTCGGCAGCAATTGCCTCGCGATCGAACTCGATGAGCACGTCACCCTTATGGACGACATCGCCCACCTGTGCATGCACGCTAAAATGCTTGCCCTCAAGCTGAACAGTGTCCAAACCAACGTGGATGAGCACGTCTAGGCCATCGACCGTGTTGAGCGCAACGGCGTGACCCGTGGGAAAAATGGCCTCGACCTTGGCGTCTGCCGGCGCAATCACACGCGTGCCGGTAGGCTGAATCGCCACGCCCTGGCCCAAAAGGCCGGTGGCAAATGTCTGGTCATTGACCTCGGACAACGGAATGACGTCGCCCGAGATGGGAGCATCCAGCGTAAGAACTCGTCCACGCATACCAAAAGACCTTAGGACTTTAGTGAACATGCTCCCCCTCGGACATACCAATCAATCAAAATAGCTTTAACAGTTTACCACTTGGCACCCGTTTTTGACCATTAGGGAAGTTCGCGCTTGACAACCTCGACGATGTCGTCGACAACACGCTGAGTGAGCTCGTGCGTCTCGGCCTCGGCCATCACGCGGACCAGCGGCTCGGTACCGCTCGGGCGCACCAGAATGCGGCCGCGGCCGTCAAGCTCCTTCTCGGCGGCAGCGACGGCGTCCCAAATGGGCTGGCAATCGTCCAGGCCGGCCTTGTTGTCGGAATGCACGTTGACGAGTACCTGCGGGTACTTCTTCATGATGCCGGCAAGATCGGTGAGGGTACGACCGGTGCGCTTGAGCACGGCCAGCAGCTGCAGAGCCGTCACCAGGCCGTCACCGGTGGTGTTGTGCTCCAGGAAGATGATGTGGCCGGACTGTTCGCCGCCGATGACGGCGCCATCCGCGAGCATGCGCTCCAAAACGTAGCGGTCACCCACGGCGGTCTGAACCATTTCGAAGCCCTGCTCCTTCATAGCGATGGAGAAGCCAAGGTTGCACATGACGGTCGAGACAATCTCGGAGTTGGCGAGCTTGCCGCGGGCGGCGAGGTCAGAACCGCAGATAGCCAGGATGTAGTCACCGTCGATCTCATTGCCCTCGCCGTCGACGAACAGCACGCGGTCGGCGTCGCCGTCGTGGGCCAGGCCGATATCGGCGTGGGCGCGCAGCACGAGCTCGCGCAGGGGCTCAAGGTGAGTGGAGCCGCACTCAACGTTAATGTCGGTGCCGCAGTAATCGGTGTTGATGGCATGGACCGTGGCGCCCAGGCGCTGCAGCGCAGCGGGCGTGGTCTGGCAGGAAGCACCGTGGCCGCAGTCGACGGCAACAACCAGGCCATCGAGCTTAAGGCCGTCGAGCGTGCTGATGGCATGATCGACATAGGCCTTGCGGGCGTCTTTCATCTTGATGATGTGACCCACACCGGCGCCGGTCGGCAGCGTGTCGGCAGCCATGGCCTCCTCGGACATGACCCAGGCGCTGATCTCTTCCTCGACAGCATCGGGAAGCTTCATGCCCTTGCGGCTAAAGAACTTGATGCCGTTGAACTCCGGCGGATTGTGCGAAGCGGAGATGACGATGCCACCGTCGAGCTCATTTTGGACGGTGAGCAGCGCCACGGCCGGCGTAGGGATAACGCCGCAGCAGTGCGGACGGCCGCCCTCGGCCATAATGCCGGCGGTCAGAGCGCTCTCGAGCATGGTGCCCGAAAGACGCGTGTCGCGGCCGACGCAGATATCCGGACCAAGGAACTTGGTCGCCGCGCGGCCCAGGCGAAACGCGAGGTCGCACGAGAGGTCGGCATTGGCGACGCCACGGACGCCGTCGGTACCGAAGATGTTCTGGGGCATAGGATCGCTCCTTCCCTAGCAGGCGATATGCAACCGCCCACCCTAGTCGAAAAAGAAAAGCGGGACCCGCCGAGGAATCGGCAGGCCCCGCTTGTACATTGTATCTCGTAAGGAGATAAAACCTTAGCGCTTGGAGAACTGGGGAGCGCGGCGGGCCTTCTTGAGGCCGTACTTCTTGCGCTCGACCACGCGAGCATCGCGCGTAAGGAAACCGGCCTTCTTGAGGTCAGCACGGTAGTCGCCAGCGTTCAGAAGAGCGCGAGCGATGCCCAGGCGCAGAGCGCCGGACTGACCGGAGATGCCGCCGCCATCGCACAGAGCGATAACGTCGAACTGACCGGCGGTGTCGGTCACCTTGAAGGGAGCAAGGGCGTTCTCAACGAGCTGATGACGGCCGAAATACTGCTCGGCGTCACGCTTGTTGATGGTCACCTTGCCGGTGCCGGGGACGAGACGGACGCGGGCGACGGCGTTCTTACGACGGCCGGTACCCTGGTAGACAACGGTGTTCTCAGCCATCTTTAAGCCTCCAGCTCAATCTTCGTGGGGTTCTGGGCAGCATGCGGATGCTCGGCACCAGCGTAGACCTTAAGCTTGGTCATCTGGGCACGGCCGAGGGTGGTCTTGGGCAGCATACCGCGAACGGCGCGCTCGATGACCTTCTCCGGGTGCTTCTCCATAGCCTGGCGGAAGCTCTCAGCCTTGAGGCCGCCGTTGTAGCCGCTGTGGCGATAATAGGTCTTCGTGTCGGCCTTGTTACCGGTAAGCTGGACCTTATCGGCGTTGATGACGACAACGAAGTCGCCGCAGTCGCTGTTGGGCGTGAACTGGGGCTTGTTCTTACCGCGCAGGATCATTGCGATCTGGGTGGCAAGACGGCCCAGGACAGCACCATCGGCGTCGACGAGAACCCAGTTGCGCTGGACCTCGCCCTGCTTGGCGTAGTGAGTCGATTTCGAAATCACTTAGACTCCTCCATGTACAGTACGTGTTGTTACAGAGATTCACGGGGCTCTGCAAGTAACCCGTCCATATTACCCCGCTCGCCGTACGAGTCAACAGGTATTTTGGCTCCGACCAGAGTTTCTGCACATGTCATCCACGAGCCGTGATTTTTCCAACTCTTTAGCTGTTGTCATTTTTTGAGGGTTCGCCGTCGCTAGCGCTCAACGAACTCTTGGATTTCCGCGAGCAGGCGCTTTGCCTCCTGACGGCCCTGGATATACAGGTCCAAAAGCTTTGCCGGATCGTGCTCGACATGGCCGACCTCGACCGGCTTTTGCGGAGCGACGACCAACGCGCGGCCATCGCGCTCATACTTCCACAGGTGCATGCGCTGGAGGTTATAGCGGTCGTGGCGCGTCTCGATAGCCTCGAGCAGATAGGGGTAGTCAGCATAACGGGCGCGCGCCGCCGGCAAAAACTCGTAGGGCTTTTTCTCATACGAGCGGTCCTGGGTGACGATGACGACCGCACGGTCGAAGCCCGCCTCCTCGAGCACATGCTCGATAGGAACCGAATCGGCCACGCCGCCGTCGACGTATTTGTGCCCGTCAATCTCGACCGGCGGCGTCACCAGCGGCAGCGACGTCGAGGCGCGCACGGCGTCGAGGTCGAGCACGGCGCTTTTGACCGGCAGGTAGGCAGCGGTTCCAAACAGCATGTCCGTCGCGACGGCGTACATCTCGATAGGGCTGGCGTCGAACGTCTCGTTATCAAAAGGATCCAGGCGGTCCTGGACGTCGATGAAGATAAAGTCGTAACCCACGATGGAACCCGTGGACGCAAACGACGCGGCGCCCATGTAGCGGCTGTCGTTGCAGAAGGTCAAATTGACTCGGTTGGTGCGACCGATCTGGTGCGACTTGTAGTTGACGCCGTTGAGCGCACCGGCCGAAACGCCGTACACCGCCGGAATTTCAACACCGGCCTCCATGAGAACGTCGAGCACGCCGGCGGTAAACTGCCCACGAAAACTGCCACCCTCCAAGACGAGCGCGACCTTGCCGGCGTTCTTTGCCTTATCTTCTGCAGTCATATTGACCTCCTGCGATTGCGTTTTGGCTTTCTTCTACCCAGTTTTGGAATGGAGGGCGCGCAGGTTTTTCGAGGCGGCAGGTGCAGCGGAAAGTGCGTCCCAGTTTGAGGCGGGATTACGGGATGCGCTTTCCGCTTGGACCGCCGTTGGGAAAGCGCGACCCGTTCTGAGCGCGGATTCCGGGTTGCAGTTTCCGCTTGAGGCGCCATCCGGAAAATGAATCCCATTCCGAGCGTCGATTCCGGGATGCGGTTTCCGCTTGAAACGTCATCCGGAAACCGCATCCCAGTCTGAACCGGAATTCTGGGATGGATTTTCCGCCTGGGGCGACGTTGATGCGGGGCATGGCAGGCTGCAGTCCGATCGGCATCGCATCTGCATAGGGTTGAAGCTTTGCGCGGAGAATCCGCGTATTTGCTTCGCAAATCCGCACCGGCTTCGGCCGCCCGCCGGCGTCCTCGCCCGCTCGCTACAAACGCTTCGCGTTTGCTTAACGCTCGCGCCCTGCACAGAGTTCGATTCTCCGCGGTACGAACTGGAAATAAAAAGGCAGGTAGATATAAGTATCTACCTGCCTGTTACGTATGGTGGAGGCGCGGAGAATCGAACTCCGGTCCACGAAAGCCCCCTGATTGGCATCTCCAAGCTCAGTCGCTGGTTTTGTCTCGGACGCTTTGCGCGCAGCGACACGCTCGCGGCGTCCTAACCGGTTCGGTCTTAGCCTGCGCCATACCGATTACGTGCGCAGGAGCATTCCCCTAAAATGACGTCGCGCCGGTGTCGGGGAAATCACCGGGTTGACGCGCCGCTATAAACTAAGCAGCGAGAGCCATAGGCTCAAAAGAAGAGTTGTTGTCAATTCAATTTGACGGTACCCCTGTTTAACGAGGCGAGGAGACCTCGGCTTGCTTCCTCTCTCAGAGCTATCGTGTCGAAACCAGTCGCCCCCGAATGTCGGGAAAGTCTGGATGGCATTGGGCACGCAAGCACCCAACACCCGTCGACTTTTCAAGGAACATACGGGGCGAGCCCCGCTTGTGGAGTGTTATCTTACCACGTTCTGAAAGCGGACAGCTGTTCTATGCACGAGCTGTGAAGACCCCAATGTGCGCCGCACTTCGCACTTTTGTTACCGATCGCGTCACGTATATTTTCGCCAAGCAACATTGACCCGTCGAAAGGACCGTTATGGATACCAAGCAGCAACTCGTCAATGCCCTCGCAGGCCTGGGCGCAACCATTACCGAAGCTATGGATGTCATCGAGGGCTTTGTCCCCTGCGGACATCCCGCCCTCACGGTATCGAACGCACTCGTTGCGCTGGACGTTGACGATGATGCAGCTCTCGCCCAGCAGCTTGAGACCGTCGAGGGCTTTATCGACCACGTGAGTGAGAACCGCGGCGTGGCCGCCTACCACGGCATCGAGGTCGAGCTCGCGGGTCCCAAGGCCGATCTGTTCGCAGCAATCCGCGAGGTAGGCGCCCTTATGCAGACCGCAGGCGTCAAGAACACCCAGGTCAACGAGTGGGTCTACCGCAGTCTGGCAGCACTCGACAGCTCCGACGAAAAGGCAGTCGAGCAGCTCGCAGAAAGTCCCGCCATTAAGGCCGAGCTTTTGTAAATAGCAGACGCGGGCCCCTTGGTGCATCGTCATCCAAGAGGCCCGCAAACAGTTCGCGTCAACCGATAGCCGCGCCGCCGCGTTCAGCCAAAGCAAGAATCGGCATCATTTGACGAGGTGTCTTTGCTGCAAGATCGGCATGCTCGAGCAGTTTGCGATCGTTAGTTACCAAGTAATCAACCTGGGCGCGTTTGCATGCGGCGAGTACCAAGTTGTCCTCGTAATCGCGATGGAGCGCTAAGTATTTGTCGGCCAGCCAAAGGTCCGACGCATCTGCGCCCACGGCCGTGGCGTTTTCGGTCATGTTCCGAACAAACGCCAGCGCCGCATCGCCAATTGCACGGGCAGATGCCTCGTCGAGCGCTCCCCCGCCGGCAAGAACGCTACGCTTGAGCTCGTGTTGGACAACGTACAGCACGTCCTTGGCGATATGCACCGGAAAGAACAGCAATGCCCCCGTCTCCGCCGCCTGCCCAATAAACGCACGCGCGGCAAGCGACTCGGCATGGTCGACGCAAAACGAATCGACCCAAACGTTGGCATCCACCATGATCTTAAGAGGGGCTCCGCTCACAGGATCATCCCCTTTTGGCGATAGCACTCGTCCATGGCTTCGGAATAGATTGTGTCCCAATCGCGATCGTCGGATACGGGCGACGTTGCGATGCCCAGGGCCGTGTAAAGCTGATCCGCCGCCGCCCATGATGCGGCGAACGGCGTATCGGGCGCGACGGTCTGCTGCCGGTCGTCGACGGCCGCAAGCACTTCCTCGCACTGCCCGCCACCCTGCGCAACCTTGGCCACGACCTTTTTGATGAGTTCGGGCAGCGTTCCGCCCGAAAGCCGCAGCGCTTCCTCGGCGCGCTCTTTAACCGAGCGATCTACGCGAACATTCACCTGCGCCATGCTGCCAACGGTAGCCATCTCAACCTCACCTTCAGCATTTGCTAGCTCTGCTAGCACGAGCATATATCCGAGCTAACATCTCGTCAAACAAAAGAAGGCCTGCACCCTGGCGGCTGCGGTGTCGTCAGGGTGCAGGCCATTTACTCAATCGAAAACGCTAACGCAGGTAAGCCTTCGCGTTGCTCAGGCTGTAGGCAATCGTCGAGCCGTTGTGCAGCAGCGACGACGCCTGCGGGGTAATCGCGCCGGTGATCCCCAGCGCCAAGAGCGCTGAGTTGGTGAGCATCACCTTAGAGTAGGAGCTCGTCAGACGATCAATGAGGCCCTGACTCATGCGGCGCAGGCGCACGATTGCGGCAAGATCCGTATCGGTCAGGATGATATCGGCGACCTCCTTGGCGATGTCGCTTCCGCCGCCCATGGCCAAGCCCACGTCGGCCAGGCCCAGCGCCGGCGAATCGTTGACGCCGTCGCCCACCATGGCAACATGGCGCCCCTCGCTCTTAATGCGCTCCACATAGGCGTACTTGTCCTCGGGCAGCAGTTCGGCCTTAAACTCGTCGACACCCGCCTCGCGCGCGATGCGCTCGGCCGTGCGCTCGGAGTCACCCGTGAGCATGACCACGTGCTTGACGCCCAGCGCATGCAGGTCGGCAATGGCCTCGCGGACCCCGGCCTTGAGCGGATCTTCGATGCCGAGCACGCCGACGACCTTTCCATCGACCGCCAGATACAGCGGCGACAGGCCCTGCATCTGGGACTCAATGCGCTCCTTAATGTCGGAATCGAGCTGCGCGCTCTCGTCTTCAAACACAAAGTGTGCCGAGCCGATAATCGCGCGACGCCCCTCGATGGACGAAGCGATGCCGTGCGCCACGATGTACTCGACGGCGGCATGGCGCTCTCGGTGCTCGAGCCCGCGCTCGCGGGCGGCGTTGACCACGGCACGCGCCACAGGATGCGGGAAATGCTCCTCCAGGCAGGCAGAAAGGCGCAGGACCTCGTCCTCGCTCCAGCCGTCGGTCGTCAGCACACAAGCCAGGCGCGGCTGCGCCTCGGTCAGCGTGCCGGTCTTATCAAACACAATGGTGTCGGCCTTGGCAAACGACTCAAAGTACTTCGCGCCCTTGACCATGACGCCCATCTTGGCGGCATCGCTCATGGCGGTCATGACGGCGACGGAACCCGTGAGCTTGAGTGCGCACGAGTAGTCGACCATCAGCGCCGCCGAGGTCTTGATAAGGCTGCGCGTGGTGAGAGCGACAAGGCCCGCGAGCAAGAAGTTCCACGGGACGATCTTGTTGGCAAGGTCCTCCATATGCGACTGGCCCTCGGACTTGAGCGAGTCGGCCGTCTGCACGAGCGAGACAATTGAGCGCAGTTTGGTTTGCGCCGTATTGGCGCGCACACGCACCAAGATGCTGCCGTCCTCCACGACGGTGCCGGCGAACACGTCGTCGCCCACGCTGCGCTCGACGGCAAGCGGCTCGCCGGTCAGGGTCGCCTGGTTGACCATGGCGCTCCCCTGCTCGACAACACCGTCGATGCAAATGGACATGCCAGTGCGCACGGCGACCAGATCGCCGGGCTCGAGCTCGGTCGCAGCAACGCTTACCTCGGTATCGCCGACGACCTTTTGCGCCTTGTCGGGTACATCGAGCAGCGAGTTGATGAGCTCGTTTTCGCTCATGGCGCGGGTGTAGTCCTCGAGCAGCTCGCCCACGTTGAGCAGGAACATTGTCTGGCCCGCGGTGTCGACATCACGCTTGACGAACGAAATGCCGATGGCCGAAGCGTCGAGCACGGGAACGGTCAGGCGCGGCTGCGCCAGCTCATGAAGGGCAGCGCGCAAAAATGCCATGTAACCGGCCACGACAAACACCGCACGCAGAGGCGTTGGCAAGAACCAGCGGCGCGCGTAGTGGGCGCCGACGAGTGTCGCCAGGTCCATAACGAGTTTGTGCTTGCGCGGCTCAAGCTGCATCACATAGCCCGACTTGGCATCGGCGATAGCTTGAGCATCGAGTGCGCCCAAGGCGTCGAGCACGCTCGCGCGACGTGGCTCGTCGTATTCGAGCGCCATCTGGCCAATACGGCCATATACGCGCACCTTGTGCACGCCGTCGATATCGCCGCTGAGCTTAAGAAGTGCATCGAGATCGCTCTCTGGCACAGGACCCGCCAATTGAAGACGGGTCCTGCCGGGGATCTCGCTGATAATCGAGAATCTCATAGTTTGTGCCTGGGAGCGTTACTCGGCTGCCTCGTCAGCAGCGGCCTCGCTCTGGGTGATGTAGGCCGCCTCGGCAACCATGTCGTCGACATTAGCCTTGGCCTGCTCGACCATGTCCTGGTAGCCGTTCTTGATGCGCATGCCGCACGCGATACCCTGCACGCAGGCGTTCTTTACCGGAGCGCTGGTGAGCAGCTTGATGCCAGCCGTACCAAGCAGAAAACCGCCACCAACAAGCAGGGTGTTAAACGTCGACTTCTTCATGTTACTTCTCCCTTTTGCCGCATGGGGCGCGGCATGGTGCCTTAGCACCCGAGTTCATTAGTTAGCTCGAGCACGCTTTTGAAATACCTTAATTCTATCTAACTATCTAGGTCAGCCATGGCTAACCTTTTGAAAATTAACGATGCGGAGTAACCGATTGTCAATGTGACAAAGGGACTATCCCTTTGTCACATTCTTACAGCTGCCAGGTAGCTGCTTCCTTTTGCAGCGCGACCATGCGGGCGAATTCTCCACCTGCCGCCTTGAGCTGCGCCGGAGTGCCCTGCTCGGCAACCACACCATCCTTGAGTACAACGATTTTGTCGGCATTTTCTACCGTACGCATACGGTGGGCAATAACGATAACCGTCTTACCTGTAAGCAGACGGGAGAGTGCCTGCTGTACCACGGTCTCGTTCTCCACATCCAAACTCGCCGTCGCCTCGTCCAACAGCACGATAGGCGCGTCTTTGAGCAGCGCTCGGGCGATGGAAATGCGCTGGCGCTCTCCGCCGGACAGCTTGGAGCCGTTCTCGCCGATCATGGTGTCATAGCCCTGCGGCATGCGGCTCACAAACTCGTCGCAGTTGGCGGCACGCGCGGCAGCAAGCACTTCCTCATCGGTGGCATCGCGACGACCAAGACGGATGTTTCCCATCACCGTGTCGTCAAAGAGCAGCACGTCTTGGAACACAATGGCGTAGTCGCGCAGCAACACCTCGGGATCCACGCTCGCAACATCCACGCCGCCCACGGTGACCGTGCCTTCGGTGGCGTCCCAAAAGCGCGCGGCCAGGCGGCTCACCGTGGACTTACCGGAGCCCGAAGGACCGACCAGTGCCGTGACCTCGCCTTCCTTGGCGGTAAAGCTCACATCGGTAAGAACTTTCTCGCCGGCGCGGCCGTCCTCGCCCGCACCATAGCCAAATGCCACGTGATCGAACACCACATCGTGGCCTACGGGCTCAAACTGCTCGCTGCCCCGCGCCACGGGCTCTTCCATGATGGTACGCATGCGCTTGGCCGACGACTCGGCGGCAAACAGCTCGGACATCAGCATCAGCGCCTGATCAAAGGGCGCATAGGTGCGGCTCACCATAAGCAGGAAGGCAAACATCATCAAAAAGTCGACCTGGCCGGAGGCGACCATCGCAGCGCCCGTGACCAACGTGGTGGCAATCCCCAAGCGCAGGATGGCAAAGGCGGAGTTGACCAAAAGCCCATTGGCGAGCTCGCCTTTGGTGGTCTCGCGC
Source organism: Collinsella sp. AF29-7AC (assembly GCF_003475665.1). Taxonomy (NCBI): domain Bacteria; kingdom Bacillati; phylum Actinomycetota; class Coriobacteriia; order Coriobacteriales; family Coriobacteriaceae; genus Collinsella; species Collinsella sp. AF29-7AC. Next base: position 92,598 of record NZ_QRQX01000009.1, on the reverse strand, counting down.
TCCTCGGCATCGATCACGGCGTTGAGCCCCTCAAGATAATGAGCCTCCTGGTTGGTGGCGCGGATCTCGCGCACGCAGTCGAGCGTCTCCTGGATCGCCTCGGTAACCTTGACCTTCTCGGCGCGCACATGGTCGAACACCGGGGTCATGGGGCCGCGTGTCAGATACAGCACGGCAAAGGCCACGGGCACGCTCCAAAACGCCGCGATCGCCAGCTGCCAGCAAAAGAACAGCGACGCCACGAACACAATGGCGCTTGCGATGATGGCACCCCAAAGCTCTCCCAGCACGTGGCTGTAGGCGTGCTCCATGGCCTGGACGTCGCCCATGATGGTCTCGGTTAAATCGGCCAGATCACGACGGCCAAAAAACGACAGCGGCAGCTTGCGCAAGCGCTCGGCAATCTCCATACGCTGCTTGCCGCACTCCTCGTAAAAGATGCAGTAGGTGTAGTAATACTGCTGCCAGTTAGAGGCAAAGAGCAACACGAAAAAGACCAGGAGGCCGCCCACAATCGGCAGGGCATCCGGCAGGTCGGCACCGGTGGCGAGATGTTCGACAAAACCGGCCATGACCAGGAACAATAAGCCCATGCCGGCCATGGTAATGAGATTGGTGAGCGCGGTCCAGAAAATGCCGCGTTTTACGCCGGCGACGCCTTTATCGGATAGGAAATACTTCTTTTGGAATGAGGCGAACATTTAGGCCTCGCCTCCCTTCGTGACGGCGGCATCCGCGGTCGCTGCAGTGATTTTCCAGCTCGCGGCCTGTTCGTATTCGGCCCACATCTTGGCGTACAGGCCGTTTTGGGACAGCAGCTCGGCATGGGTGCCAGTCTCCTGCACGCTACCTTGGTTGAGCACCACGATCTTGTCGGCCCCCACTACAGTCGAGAGTCGGTGCGCAATCATAATGACCGTGCGACCCGCTGCCAGCTTGCTAAAGGCGCGCTGGATGAGTGCCTCGTTCTCGGGATCCGCAAACGCCGTGGCCTCATCGAGCACCACGATAGGCGCGTCTTTAAGGATCGCGCGGGCAAGTGCCACGCGCTGGACCTCGCCGCCCGAAAGATATGCTCCGCCGGCACCGAGCATGGTATTGATGCCCTGCGGGAGCTTGGCCACGATATCGTCGCACTGGGCCGCGGAGAGGGCCGCGCGCACTTCGTCGTCAGTGGCTCCAGGCTTGGAGGCGCGCACGTTATCGGCAAGTGTTTGGCGGAACAGCTGGTTGGTCTGGAACACGAAGGCGACCTGGTCCATAAGCTCGTGCGGATCCATATCGCGAACGTCTACGCCGCCCACGAGCACACGACCCAAGGAAACATCCCAAAAACGCGGGATCAGGCTGGCGCAGGTTGACTTGCCGCCGCCCGAAGGACCCACCAGCGCGAGGGTGCTACCTGCGGGAACGCTAAAACTCGCATGGTTGACGGCAGGCGCCTCGGCGCCCTCGTAGGTAAAGCTCACGTCCTCAAAGCGCACATCGCTGCCAGCGGGGTGCTTGGGTTGAGCGGGCACGGAGAGCTGCTTGGAATCCATAACGCTTCGGATGCGAGCCAGCGAATCAGCACTCATCTGAGACGCCTCGCCCACAAACATAAGCTTGGTCATGGCCGTCGGCACCACGGCCGAAAAGATCGCGTAAAACGTAAAATTGACCATAAAGTGCGCGAAGTCCGTCTCGCCCGGCGCCAGCAGCAGCGCCACAGGCAAAAGAAATGCCACAAGGCCGTTGAGCGCAGTAAGGTTGAGCACCTGCGGACCCCGGCAAAACGTACCCGCATAGTTTTGCGCCATATCGGCGTATTCGGCGATCGCATCGTGGAACGCCTTAAAGGAGTAGACCGTCTGCTGGAATACCTTGACCACGGGGATGCCGCGTACGTATTCGGTGCCGGTCTTGTTCATCTTGACCAGCGCGCCCATGTAAGCCTTCATAAACTCGGCGCCCTTGCCGCTCATCATGGTGGCCATGGCGCAAAACGAAACGACGACCGAGATTAAGCATGCCGCGCCCAAACGCCAATCGAGGGCAAATAGCAGCACAAGCAGGCCCACGACCATGGCGGTGGCACCGGCGATATCGGGCAGCATGTGCGCGAGCAGCGTCTCGGTGGAGGCGGCACAGCCGTCTACGATACGGCGCAGCTCACCGGTGGCGTGCGTGTCAAAGTAGCCGAGCGGCAGCTTAAGCAGATGCTCGCTCGTAGCCTTGCGGATATTGGATGCGCAGCGAAACGCGGACAGGTGCGTGCACATGAGCCCCACGAAATAGACCACGATGCTTGCCAGGGCAAAACCAACAGCCCACCAACCATACATCGCGATGTCGGCGGCCTCGCTCCAGTTGGGCGCCACGGCAATCAGGTCTCGCGCAACAAGCCAGATGCACACGTACGGGCCAAAGCTCAACAGCTGCGAGAACGCCGAGAGGGCCATGCCCAAATACGTTAGGAATTTACGGTCACCGGCATATGCAAGTAGCTCGCCGATGCCGCCGCCTTCCTTTTTTGATCCCTTTGCCATGAGATTCCTTTCTAACGGCTTGAGAGTTAACCGTAAGAAACTTATCATGGGCGTGTTAGCCAGGGCACACAATTGGGCCAGGCGTGGACGTTTTCGCAAATGAAGGGGACGCTTTTGAAAATGCGGCGGGCAGCAACCGATATAACCGAGCTCTACGCACCGCAGTTTGAGCAGTTTGGTCTGCAGCTTTCCGGCAAGGGCGCCGTCTTTACCGGCGAGGTGGCAAACGATCGGGCACACGGACGCGCATGGATCATGCCCCTTTCCCCCACCTGCATCGTCATGGAGCATTTCATTACCCCGACGCACAACATGCAGCTAGCCGAATACACGCCCGAACCGTACGCGTGCGTGAGCGAGGTCAGCGCGCCCACGCTCATGTGCATGCCCGAAGCCGGCATAACGCCTGCGAACCTCAAGCCGCTGCATGGACCGTGGCCGAACAATGCCGTGTGCAGCTTTATCCAAGATAGCTGCGGCGAGGAGTTAAGCCCGCTATTTGCAGGGCAGCTTTATCACTCGCGCTCGGTGCTCTTTTTACCCGGGTATTTTGACGAGCTGGAGCATCGGTATCCCACTGAGTTCGCGGGAGTCTTTGAGGCGTTTGCCGAGCCATGGCACGAGGAGGCGACGTCTGCCATCTGCCACACGTTGCGCAGGATTAACGAGGAACGCGCCCGCACCGTAGGCGGACACGTCTATATGCAAGGCATCGTGGAGACCATGGTCGCGGAGCTCGCCTGTTCGCGCGCGGCCCACAAGCAGGCGCGGCAGGCGGCAGACACACGCGCCAGCGTGACCATTGCCGAGGAAGCGGCGGCAATGATTGAGCGCGCGCTCGACAAAGGCAGGCGTGTGGGTGTCAACGAGGTGGCCGAGAGGCTCTACACAAGCCGCTCCAAACTATGCGCCACCTTTAAGGCCCAAACCGGCGAGTCCCTGGGCGCCTACATTCGCAGACGCCGCATGGAGCGAGCACAGGACCTTTTGGCCGATAGCTCGCTCACGATAGCGCAGGTGGCAGAGCTTCTAGGCTACCCTCAGCAGGCCGCCTTCGCCCAAGCCTTCAAACAACACACCGGCATGACACCCACGGCTTGGCGAAGCAAGCATCGCTAAGGCCCAAGCTCCCTGGCCGTAACGGAGCGATTAATTAGCCGCCGCCCGTCAGCTCACCCAGGATCTAAACGTCAAGATATGCACAATCAAACGCCTTTTTGATAAGAGGGACAGATCGATCAGCCAAATACAACGGAATGTTGAGCACCCCGTCGTCGAGCTTTAGGTTCTTAAGTGAGTAGCGGACCCTCAATGGAGTCGTCTCCGCATGCTTGTCGGCATAGTACTTAAGGCTCTTGGAATGAACGACCTCTCCCGATTTGACCTCGACGGGAACGATTTCGTTTCCGACTTGAATCAAAAAATCGACTTCGTGCTTCGGCTTCTCGTTTGTCCAATAACGCGGAGCAGCATCTAACTGTGAAAGTAATGCCTGAAGCACATAGTTCTCGGCGAACGAACCTTTGAACTCCGAAAATAGCGCATCCGAGATGGCAAAAGCGGACGCATCCAGCCTTGCCATGCGGCGCAGCAAGCCGACATCAAGACAGTAGACCTTAAATGCCTTGAGGTCATCGTACGCAGAGAGCGGCACACCACCAGCAGCATTAAGGCGAACCGCCGTGATGAGCCCAGCATCGGCAAGCCATTCCAGAGCATCCTCGTATTCTCGAGCACGAGCCCCCTCGCGCACCGCACCCCAAACGAACTTTTTGTTCTCGCGCGCCAACTGAGCTGGAATCGAGTTCCATATTTGTGAAAGCTTGGCGAACTGCGCACGGCCACCATGCTTGGCAAAATCGCGCTCGTAGGAATCCAAGAGATCAGACAACACCTTATCGACCTGAACGATATCGCCCGTCTCCACCCACCGGCCAAGAGCCTCTGGCATGCCGCCGCATGCAAAATAACGACGAAGATGCTCGACGAGACGGACATGGAAGAAATCGGGCACTGTCTCGATCTGATCCAGGCCGCCAAGGTATTCGTCGTAGTTTGCAGCGCCCTCGGCTTTCAGAAACTCGGAAAAGCTCATGGGGCGCATCTCCATGAACTCGACCTTTCCCACCGGAAAAGCGCTGGTCTCACGGGACAAGCGAACGCCCAACAAAGACCCTGCGCATGCGACGTGATACTCGGGGGCCTCGTCACAGAAGTATTTAAGGGCGCCGACTGCAGAAGGACAATCCTGGATCTCATCAATAATAAGCAGCGTTTCGCCGGGCTCGATAGGCTGTCCAAGTGCCAGGGAAAGATTTGAGATGATCCGTCGAGGATCGCGCGTACCTTCGAAAAACTGAGCGTACTCGCTCTGTACCCCAGGTGACGGCTCCTCGAGCGTCAGATACACAAAATTGAGGTACGAGGTTCGGCCGAACTCCTTAAGCGCCCACGTCTTTCCAACCTGGCGCGCCCCCTTAAGGATAAGCGGCTTACGATATTCTGACGCTTTCCAAGCGTTAAGCTTGGCAATGATATCTCGCTGCATGACCGAACCTCCCGCAAAGAAACTTCCGTAAACGTGATATTTCCCACATTTTACCCTAGGTAAAATGTGACATTTATCACATTTACGGAAGTTTTAAGCTCATTTCGCCACACTTTCATCACATTCAAAAGGCAGAGGCGCATTTTGCGCCTCCGTCACCATCTTTCCTATCAGCCCGCCTGACCCGAACGGCCGAGTCGTCACGGAACCGAGGGGCCGGGCGCAGGGCCTTGCCTCTCAATGAGTTCCGCACGAACAGGAGGCGCCAGTGGCGCCTCCGTCGTGAGTCAGGACTATCCGAAATTGAGAGGCAAGGCCCTGCGCCCGGCCCCTCGGTTCCCGCTTACGAGAGCGACGTTCTCAGCAACTCGTTGAAGAGCTTGGGGTTGCCCTTACCGCGGCTCGCCTTCATGCACTGGCCCACCAAAAAGCCGATGACTTTCTGGTTGCCGTCACGATACTGCTGCGCCTGATCGGCGCAGTTTGCCAGCACCTCGTCCACAATCGGCTGCAGCGCGCCGGCATCGCTCACCTGACGCATACCGCGCTCCTCGACGATCTTATTGGGGTCGTCGCCGGTCTGGGCCATGGCCTCAAAGACCTCGTGCGCCTGGTTGGAGCTGATGGCGTCGGTCGCGAGCAGCTTGGCAAGCGCTGCCACCTGAACCGGCACAATGCCGGACTCGGCCAGCGACACGCCCGCGCCCTTAAGGTAGGCGATCATCTCGTTGACCAGCAGGTTTGCGACCGTCTGGGCCTCCTTGCCGACCATACCGGCAGCAGCGGCCTCAAAGAAGTCGGCAAACTCCGGGTCGCCGGCGATCTGCTCGGCATCGGCCGCCTTAATGCCAAAGTCGGCCTCAAAACGGGCGCGCTTGGCATCGGGCAGCTCGGGGATCTCACCACGGCAGCGGTCGATGAACTCGTCGTCCAGATCGAACGGCACCAGGTCGGGATCGGGGAACAGGCGATAGTCGTCGGCCGTCTCCTTGACGCGCATGACCACGGTGCGCTTGCGGCTAGGCTCCCAGTGGCGGGTCTCCTGGTAGATGATGCCGCCCTCCTCGAGCACCTCGGCCTGACGGCAGATCTCGTAGGCAAGGCCGTCGTGCAGGCTCTTAAACGAGTTGAGGTTCTTGAGCTCGGTCTTGGTGCCCAACTTGGTCTCGCCACGGCGACGCAGCGACACGTTGCCGTCGCAGCGCATGGAGCCCTTCTCCATGGAGCAGTCCGAAATGCCCAGCGTCACAAAGATGCGACGGAGCTTCTCCATAAACAGGCGAGCCTCCTCGGGTGTGCGCAGATCGGGCTCAGTCACGAGCTCAATCAAAGGCGTACCGCAGCGATTGTAGTCAACGAGCGACTCGGCCGCGGCGGTAATGCGGCCCTCGGCACCGCCCACGTGCACCATCTTGGCGGCGTCCTCCTCCATGTGAATGCGCAGGATGCGGATGGGCACGGTGTAGGAACCGTCCTCGCGGCGCTCGGGCATCTGCAGGTTGGAGGCATCGTAGCTGGCCAGATGGCCGGCACGCTGATTGCCCTCGCGCATCGTGGAGGACATGGACGTAGACAGACCCTCGGCATTGGCTGAGGCGCTCGCCAGGCTCTGGGCCTCGGCCTCGCCAAACGCGCAGTCGGGGCGTTCGGCGGCACCGCGACCGGTCACGTCCAGATCCAGATGACCGTACATGGCAAAAGCGACCGGACCCTGCGTGGTCTGGAAGTTCTTGGCCATGTCGGGATAGAAGTAGTGCTTGCGATAGAACATCGAGTGGCGCTGGATCTCGCAGTTGGTGGCCAGACCGGCCTTGACGATGCTCTCGATGGCGCGTTTGTTGGGCACCGGCAGGGCGCCGGGCAGGCCCAGGCACACCGGACACACGTTGGCGTTGGGCTCGTCATCGTGGCTGAGCTTGCAGTTGCAGAACATCTTGGTATCGAGTGCGGTGAGCTCGGTATGGATCTCCAGGCCGATCACGGCCTCCCAATCCTGCAGAACCTCGGAAAGCTCCTTCATTACAGCTCGCCTCCCTTCCCGGCAAAATCGGGCGCGACGGAAAGCACAGGCGCACCCGTGGCGGTATCGGCAAAGCCGCGCTCCAGGGCGCGGGCAAACGTGAGCAGCTGACGGTCCTTAAAGGCCGGCCCCACTAGCTGGGCAGAAACGGGTAGGCGGCTATCCTCGCCCAGGCCCAGCGGCACCGAGATGCCACCGTTGCCGCAGATGTTGAGCGAGATGGTGTACAGGTCGGAGAGGTACATCTGCGTGGGGTCGCTGATCTCGCCAAACTTAAAGGCCGTGCGCGGCGAGGCGGGCATGAGGATGGTGTCCACCTTGGCATACGCGGCGTCGTAGTCCTGCGTGATGAGCGTGCGGGCCTTTTGCGCGGCGTAGTAGTACTTGTCGTACACGCCCGAGCTCAGCAGGTAGGCGCCGAGCATCTGACGGCGCTTGGCCTCGGCGCCAAAGCCGTGGGCGCGCGAAAGCGAGCTCTGGTCGGACAGGTTGGCGCAGCCCTCCTCCTGATAGCCGTAGCGAATGCCGTCGAAGCGGGCCAAGTTGGAGAACGCCTCGGCCGGGCCGATGACGTAGTAGGCGGCGATGGCGGCGTCCAGGTGCGGCAGGTCGACCTCGACCAGCTCGGCGCCCTGGTTCTGCAGCTCCTGGGCGGCGCGCTGAACGGCGGCCTTGACCTCGGGCGTCAGACCCTCGGCCTCCATAAACGCGGGGATGATGCCCACGCGTTTACCCTCGATGCTGTCGTTGAGATGCTCGGTAAAGTCGACGGCGCAATCCTGGCTGGTGCAGTCGTACGGATCATGGCCCGCGCCGGTAAGCGCGTTCATGGCCAGCGCGACATCCTCGACCGTGCGGCCAAAGGGGCCCACCTGGTCGAGCGACGAGCCAAAGGCGACCACGCCGTAACGGCTCACGGCGCCATACGTGGGCTTAAAGCCCACCACGCCGCACAGCGACGCCGGCTGGCGAATGGAGCCGCCGGTGTCCGAGCCCAGCGAGAGCGCGACTTCGCCCGCGGCGACGGCTGCAGCGGAGCCGCCCGAGGAGCCGCCAGGCACGCGCTCGGTATCCCAGGGGTTGTTAGTGCGATGGAACGCCGAGCTCTCGGTGGAGCTGCCAAAGGCAAACTCGTCCATGTTGGCCTTGCCCATGGGCAGGCAGCCGGCGTCGAGCATGCGCTGGACGCAGGTGGCGGTGTAGACGCTCTGGTAGTCCTCGAGCATACGGGAAGCGCAGGTGGTGCGCGTGCCCACGAGGTTCATGTTGTCCTTAATGGCCAGCGGCACGCCCGCGAGCGGGGGCAGCGGCTTGCCTGCGGCACGGTCGGCATCCACGCGCGCGGCGGCCTCGAGCGCAAGCTCGGGCGCCACCTGCAGGAATGCCTGGATCCCGCCCTCGCGCGCCTCGATGGCGGCAAGGGAGGCCTGGGCCACCTCGGTAGCGGTAAAGTCGCCGGCGGCAACGCCCGCGGCGATCTGGGCGGCGGTAAGGGAATCGAAGCTCTGCGCCATTACTCGCTCTCCCCCTCTCCCAAAATGGACGGCACGCGGAAGTAGCGGTCGCGCGCGCTGCCGGCGTTTTCGAGCGCAACGTCGAGCGGCAGGTCGCGCTCGGGCTCGCGCAGGTCGTCGCCCATCACGTTGGACAGGCTTCCGATAGGATGGAACGTGGGCTCCACGTCGGGCAAGTCATATTGCAGGACGGGCTCGAGCATCTGGACGGCGTCGTTCATGTAGGACGTCATCTGGGTGAGCTCGTCATCGGTCAGTGCGATCTTTGCGTACTCGGCGATGCCGCGCACGTCTTTCTCGCTGAGTGCCATAGGCGCTCCCTTCCGCATAACAGTTAAACCGCTCTAGTATACAAGGCAACGCCGGCTTGGAGCAGGCGCTTTACCCAAATGCAGCGAAAACGTAACGAGGGCGGCGGGTTGGCAGGCGACGGTCCGGCGATTCTGCAGCAAAACCGCACCGTCCATAGCAAAAACCGTCTCGCCCACAACGAGAACCGCACCGTCCATAGCGAAAACCGTCTCGCCCGCAACGATAACCATCACAACATTCGACACTTTTCGCCAAAATCGAGATTTTCATCGAATGATGTGATGGTTTGGAAGCCCCGACCACCACAAAGGTGCCTGTCCTCATTGTGGTGGTTCTGAACGATGTCTTATGCCGAGGCCTTGGCCTTGCGGCGCTTGCGGACCGCGTGGATCACGATGTCCAACAGCAACAGCACAATGGCTACGACCACAATGAGCACGGCAAACTCGCGCTTGCCCCAGTGGCGGCCGGCCAGCGACTTTTGCTTGTCAATGTCCTTTTTGTTGTACTTGGTGCGCACGCAATGCACCAGCAGGCGATGGTCGTTCACGCCGTAGGGCGTACAGGTGACGAGCGTCACCTTGTCGGCGCCGGGCCCGATGGTCAGCGACTCCATCTCCTCGGGCAGCACCACCTCGGAGTCCACCATCTTGTAGGCGAGCGTCTTGTTCATGGTGTGCAGCAGCACCAGGTCGCCGGGCTCCAGCGAGTGGATGTCGTCGAACATGCTCAGGTTGCGCATGCCCGAGTGCGCGGTGAGCACGCAATGCGTCGAGGTGCCGCCCACCGGCAGGCTCGTGCCCTCCAGGTGGCCGACGCCCGCCATAAGGACTTCTTCGCTCGTGCCGTGGTAGATTGGCATGCTCACGTCGATGGAAGGGATTTCGACCCAGCTCATCATGGGATCGCGGTCAAAGATAAGCTGCTGGGCGTAGGGCTCGATCTGGTCGGCGGGGAGCTCGGTGGCCTCGCCCGCCAGCTGCTCGTTAAAGGAGCGCGCCTGGAGCAGAATGCGCTCGCGCTCCTCGGCAGACAGCGCGTCCACGGTGCTCGACACGGTGCTGATCTGGTTGAACACGCCCGAGGCCTCGAGCCGGTCCAAGATCCACGGCCAGGTCATAAGGCCCACGCCAATAAGGATGATGACGATGGTGATGAGCCGGTCGGCCCAGCGCGGCAGCCGCTTGCGACGGCGCTTGGGCTTTGGTTGAGGTTTGGGCTGAGGGCTTGAGCCGCCGTTGTCCTCGGCGTTATTGCTCTTCATATGTTTGGCGCCCTGCACCATCGCCGGTCACTCCTCTACAGCTCAGGTTGTCTAAACAAATAATAGCCGATTAGCGAGCCCATGCGCCGGACAACGCAGCTAGGACCGAAGCACCGCCGACGATTCGAATTCTTGGAGACCTTCTACAGCGCTTCTTGCCATGGATATTCCTTTCCAAACATGCGATCGACTTCGAGCTGAATTCGCTCATCGTCGATTGCCGCCAAAGATAGCGCAAGCGAAATGTCGTCGACACGGGAGGAGCCGGCAAACACGGGCGCATAGCGCCACACTTGGATCATCGCCGTTTCGTTATCCGGCAACTCCCCGTCTGCGACTTCGAGGTCACTCAGTTGACGCCATGCACTTCTTAAGACGGCCTTTTGTTCCATACCCGGCGCAGCGAGCATCGAACGCGCAGCGAGCGCCGTCTCCCCGGCGTCAACAAGATAGTCGATCTGCGGCGTCTTCCTTGCAAATAAGACCTTCAAGACAGGCGAGGAGAGCTCTGCCATGTGCTCACTGAGCAGAAGATCAACGGCAACAGGAAACACGACGACACGTCGCTCGCAACGCTCGCGCCTCGCGAGCCCCCTGTCAACAAGCTCGGTTATGGCCTCACTCGCGCGGCTTGCCGAGATCCCAAGCGCACGACAAAGGTCATAGGGACGATATGGCTCCTGGGCTGCTCCCCAGATTGCGGCAGCCTGCGCGTTGGGCGACATCTTGGTCGCGTGATTGCGAAACCGGACACTGCCCCTCTCCGTGCAGGCTGTGCCCATAAATGGAAGAAAAGCCTGTCTGCCGGGGCAAACAAACGGAATCCCTTGTGCGACCAATGCTTTGCGCTGACGTGCATCGGCATCAGGAAACGAAACGACAACGGGAGTCTCCGCGCGCAAGGCTAGCTGACTATAGACTCTCTTAGCCTCGGGAAGCCCGACGCCAGTAGGCAAACTTGCAAGCAAAAACGAAAAACCGTTTGCGTCAACAGCGCGGACCTCAATCGCCCGCAGATGCAGCGGCAAGCATGCGGATCCAGGCCAAGTTTTGGTCTTGGCGGAAAGGCCTAGTGCTTCTTGTAAGTAGATTAGTGCTTCGTTCATTTCCATTGTTTTAGTTCGATTCCAGTTTGTATTGGAATTATACATAATTTTCGGAATTAAGGAGATACCGTTCGTGCCTAAGCCTACATTTGGGTTTTCAAAATGTCCCGAATCGGCGGGGCGATTCGGGATATAATGTCTGTAGGAAACGACGCACCCCGCGTAAGTGATCGAAAGCGCGGGCGACCAGTTTCCGGTGTTGTTAAATGCCCGGGCCTCTAACCCCGGGCATTCTTATTTGCGCTTGCGGCGCAAATGCCTTCTACCGTCCGCACCGCGCGTGCGCCTACGGACCTTAAACCGAACCTCATACGAGTCAAGAAACGCGATGACGAACGTGCCCACCGCCGCGAGGGCGGCGAGGACGTTAAGGAATTTCAGCATTTGGGGACCTCCGATCGAGTCGTCGGCCGCCCGCGCACGGGATACGTCGCAAGGATATTTTACTGCGAGTGTATGTACCAACGCCCGGTAAACGCGATTCTGGCAAACATTTGTTCGATAGTTACACACACGGCTCCTCGCCCGGCGGAGCCTGGCCGCATTGTCCGGGTTTGCCCGACGTGTTTGCGTTTTCAAAATGTCCCGAATCGGTGGGGCGATTCAGAATACAATAGCCACAGGAAACGACGCACCCCGCGTAAGTGTACGAGAGCGCGGGCGGCCTAGTTTTCTGGTTTTGTTAAATGCCCGGGATCCGACCCCCGGGCATTCTTATTTGCGCTTGTTGCGGCGCAAATGCCTTCTACCGTCCGCACCGCGCGTGCGCCTACGGACCTTAAACCGAACCTCATACGAGTCAAGAAACGCGATGACGAACGAGCCCGCATCGGACGATGGAGGCTGGCTGCGTTGTCCAAAAAGAACGGGGCAGACTCCAGTGCGGAGTCTGCCCCGAAAAGAGAATGGCAAAGCAAGAACGTAGATAGACGAGAAAAGTGTCCGCAAGTCTCATGGCCATCATATCTCGCCTGCCAGAGGGATAGGTGAGCGAGCGTTACTCCTGCTCGGACTCCTCAGCCTGCTTACGGCTGCGGATGAGGTGTGCCACGCCGATGCACAGCACCGCGCCACCAGCGATCCAAGTGAAGGTCGCACCGTTAAGGCCGGTGAGGGGAAGGCCGGAGCCCTTCTTATTCTTAACGGTAAGAGGAATGATAGCGTTGGAGGTGGTTGTCGAATCAACCATGTCGGAATCATCGTCAACGTTCAGCTTGTTAAGGGATCCGTCGTCATTGTATTCGGGGGTAACAGTAATGTTAAACGGACGAATGGTGTTATAGCCTGCCGGAGTAGTAGTCTCAGTGATCAGGTACTTACCAGCATCGAGGCCCGGAATCTTAACCTCGCCCGTAGTATCGTCAGTTATGAACTCATACGCATGTGCCTCATCAACAAGGCTGCCGTCCGCAGAAAGCCACTTACCGACCGAAGCGCTGTCCTCGTTCGCAACAACCTGGACCTTGAAGCCTGCTTTCAGCTTCTTCGTCAGCTTATCCTGGTCGACCTTGGTGACATCGAGGCGGAAAACGTGATCAGTTACGGTCTTCTCGATGGAGGTGCCGGTACCATCTGCCATGGGGTTGTTGGAGTAGACAAGCTTGACGGTGTTGGGGTTGCCAGCGACCTCGTAGCTAGCATTGCTGGTGAGCTGGGCTTTGTAGGTCACGACAACCTTAGAGTACTTGTCGACGGTGATTGGGGAACCGTAGTCATCCTTGACAGCTTTAAGATCTTCGAAGGAGACCTTAAGGAGCTCGCAATTCTTCGCGTCGGCTGCCGACGACACAGTAGCCTTGAAGCCCTCCTTAACCTTAGTCTTGCTGTTGCCATTGACGATGTAGACATGGAGGTCCTTGGGGTTGGTGCCATCCGTACCCTTAGTAACAACGAGGCCCTTGCTCAGTGTATCCTGGAACTCGTACGTGTACTTGGCATAGGAAGCAATGTTGTCCGCAACGGTACCGGTCAGCTTGTAGTCGACCTCCTGGCCAATCTGGGAATCGCCAACATTACCCCATTCAGTATCGGCAGCTTCCTCGGCGGTCTTGTTCTTGCTGTCGTTGAGAATTTCCTTGTTGACCGTTGGGATGCCGGTCTTCTCGGTAACGACCACGGGATCACCGCCAACGATGGCAAAGATCGGGGAAGTGCCAGTATTCGGCTTGTCCGCCTTAAGGCTATCCGGCACGAACAGATAATAGCCATCACCGTAACGGCCATCAGAAGTGATGCTCGGGCGCGTCCACGAAGTGTCCACCGGAATTGCATTTCCTGCAGGGGTCTCGTCTGTTACCGCAGCTGCAATTGCATACAGCACATCGCCGGGAGCAACGCGCGTACCCTCGCTGCTGCTTGCCGAGCTAGCGTTAGTATCCGTCACATTTACAGAAAGCCACTCAGCCACAACCGGAGCAGCGGCATCATCTGCGAGCGCCTCGGCGAGGCCTTTATCCATGAGTTTCTGGTACTGAGTAGACCCCTTAATGGCGGTAATCACCTTGGAATCGATATCATCATTTGCCCATTCGATATCGGAAGCAACCTTGCCTTTGTCCTTCTCGTCAACGACTTTTGCCTTGAAGATCTGATAAGCCTTGAACGTATTGTCCTTGTTGGCGTCGTTGACCCTATTGATCGTGATGCTACCCTGGTCGCCCTCAGCAAACGCCATGGTCACCGGAGCCATCACGCCGCCGAAGCTCAGGGCTGCGGTGAGGCCTGCTGTCACTGCCAGGCGTGCGATGTTCTTGTTCATGTGCATCTTCTTTCCTCTGCTTTCTACTTCGTAACTCATTCGATCGGTCATCATCTGTCTGTGTCTTAGCATCTACTTCGCTACGTCTCGCCCCGCTCTCTGTGGGGCTGACAGCTATTCTTTATGGCTGCCACCTCCCCGCTTGACCAGGAGCGCGACCACGATGAGCGCGGCTCCGGCGACCGCTGCGGCGGCCGCGGCGTACATTGCCATATCGCCAGTCGAGGGCATAAAGCCTCCGGTGGTAATGCTAGGGGGTGTGCCGGTGGGCGTGTTGATGAGCGACGCCTCCAGGCTGCCCGTCGACCCGTCCGCGCTGTCGGCGCGCAGGGGCGACTCGGCCGTGACGGTGAGTTTGGGCTTGGCGGCGGCCACCTGGTCGACGTCCAGGCCCTCGGCCTTGACCGTCACGGAGCGCGCGCCCTCAAAGGCGGTGTAGCCCTTGGGCGCCTTGAGCTCGCGGACCTCCAGCTTGCCCGAGTCCACGCCCGAGACGGTCACGCGGCCGTCCTCGCCCGTGGTGACGGTGGCCTTGCCCTCTGCATCCCACGTGCCGTCGGCCGCCAGCGTGCGACCGCGGTCGTCGGCGATGCTCAGGACCGCCCCGGCAAGCGGCTTGTCGCCGTCGCTGCCGCGCTTGGTGAGCGCGAGATCCCAGGTGTAGGCGCACGCATCGTCGCTTGGCGTGCTGGTAAAGCCGGCATCGCCGGACTGGTCGGCAAAGGGAGAGCGCGGGTAGCGCAGGTAGACCTCGTTGGGGTTGCCCTTCGCGATGCCGTGGTTGCACGCGCTGTTGAGCGGCGCGTTGTACACGGCGACCACGCGGGCGCCCGCGGTGAAGGCGTCGGCCCCGCCGAGCGCGGCGATCAGGTCGCCGGTACGCACGGTGAAGGTCTTGCCGTCGGCCGCTACCTTGGTGGCGCACTGGGCCGTGATATCGGTCCAGCCCTTCGCGGGCTCGGTGCCGGCGCGCCCGTCCTTGCCGGTCGAGACGGCGTCGAAGCCGCCGTCCGCACCCGCCGCCACGTACACGCGCATGCTCGCGGCCACCTTGGAGGGGTCGAGCCCCGCGCTCATGGTGTCGACGAACTGCACCGTATAGGCGTCGTAGGCGGTAAGACCCGCCGGGACCGTGGCCGAGAGGCGCCAGTACAGGTCGTCGGCGACCGTGGCGTCGGCGGCCTTCTGCCAGGCAGCAGTGCTGTCCTCCAGCACATGCTTTTGGACCTTGGGGGTCGCCGCCTTGGGCTTGACGGTGACGGCGCTGCCGCCGACCAGGGCCATGATCGGCGCGGTGCCGGCCTCGCCCTGGGCGATGGCGCCGTCGTCGGCGACGATGAGCCAGTAGCCGCAGTGCAGCTCTGCCGCCGTGCCCGCGTTAAGGGCCACGGGCTCGGCGCCAGAGCTCTGGAGGGAACGAGCGAGCTGTGCGCTCAGCGCGCTCGTAAGGTGGGAATCGGTGTTGAGCCACTCGGCAGCTTCCTGCGCGGTGATCTGGGAATTGGGCATACCGGCGCTGTGCAGCACAGGCAGGACGGCGTCGCGCGCGGCGTCGCTTGCCCAGACAAGGTCGGTAGCAATCTTGGCGTCGTTGTCGCCGTCGACGACGTTGGCGCTAAAGATCTGGTAGGCGTCGTAGCTGCGCGCCACGGTGCCGCTCACCGTGATGGAACCGTTCGAGGTCGGCGCAGCCTGCGCGGATGCGGGGAACACAGCCGCGCAGGTGCCGATCAAGAGGGCAAGCAGCACAAACAAGATCGGGAAGGAGCAAACTTTCTTATTCACGACGCTCGCCTCCCTTCGCATTCGCCTTGCGACGAATGTGCATCCAGGCTGCAGCAGCGCAAAGCACCGCCGCGCCGGCAAGGTACGTCAGAGTGACGCCCGACATACCAGAAAGGGGCAAAGAGGCGGAGTAGGTGTTGGTAAAGGTGGGGATGGAGGTGTCGGTGAGGTCGCGGGGCGAGCCGTTGGTCACTGGCTTGCCGTCGCGATCCTGAATCTGCTTGTAGGTCGCATTGACGTTGATATGGTGGCCAGAGTCGTCAGTCGCGTTGACCGTAATCTTATAAATCGACTTGTCGTACGTATAGTTCGTAAACGGCGTGGCTGGCTGCTGCTCGCGAACGTAATAAGTAAAGGTCTTGCTTGCACCGCGGCCAGTGGAGTCAGTCGGAAGTTTGTTGAGTTGATCGAGTTTGTACTCGATCTTGTCGAAGCTCAGGGTCTGGGACTTGCCGCCGTCGGCAGTGGTGATAATCTCGCCCTTGGGGTTGGTCACAACCGTCTTGGCATTTTTGAAGTCCGCGTTATCCGCAAACTCGAGCGTAAACTCCTTCATCTCGCCGCCCTTTACGACCTTGGTCACCTTAGGAGTCCAGGTGCCGGTAGAGGTGTACGGAGTGTACTTGTTGGTGAAGGTCTTTTCCCCGCCGGGGCCGTTAATCGAATAATAGCCTTGGTCGTCCTTTTCCAGCGAGTTAGTTGAATCTCCCGGACTCACGCTTGTGATCGTGTAGTTGTGAACGTAAAGAGGAACGTCCGAGTTTGGATTTTCCCTGCTCGGCACCTTCATGAGTAGCGTTTGGTTGTCCTGAACCGTCACCACAATCTTGTACACGGCTGGGTCGTACGTGATGTCGAGATCATTGCCAGCATTTTCGACCAAGTAGTATGTAATCTTGTTAGCCTCAACAGTCTTATCAATGAACTGTTCGCCAAGGTCAAAGGTGATGTTACCGTCCGCATCATTCTTGGCGGTTCCGACCAAGGTGCAGCCGCCACTGTTGAATGTCTTGTCATTCCAAAAGGGCTCCGTCGCGCCATCCGAATCCTTACGGTAGACCGAGAAGGAGAACTGGTCTTTGGCGAGCGCTATGCTTTCCTCGGTCTGCTTATTTTTCATTTTCAGCGCCTTGGTTGCCTTCAGCCTAAGGCTCGGATAGACATACGTATCCGCAGGCACGCCCAAGTACAGGTCGCCGTTCGACATGATGCCGCCGCCATGGTTCCAGGAATAATTGCCCGTGATGAAGGTTGTCGCGGCTGTCTGCGCGGCAGTTGCCGCGGCGTCTCCAGCTTGAACACCCGAGCTCAGACCGATGCTGTTATATACCTGCACGCCACCGTTAGCAGGGATAGTAATGGCTTGCGTAAGCTCTTTACTTCCCGAGTATTCGGCGTCACCGCCGCCGAGCATTTTGCCAATCACTGCCGCGATTGGCTCGCGGTGACCCTCCGCTGCAAGGAAGAAATCGGCGTGACCGTTTTCGCGAAAGTCAGAACTATTGTAGGCGTCAGTATCCTGATTCTTTTTGTGGACAAGGCCTTTGTAGCCACCAGCGGATAGGTGAGGGGTGCCTTCGTTGCCGCTATTATTCTCAGAATTATAATCATCTTTTGCGTCATGCTGATCTTTGGCAGACGTATTGCCAAAGATCGCTGTGCCGTAGGTGTTCGTCACCAAGGTCTTGCCCGTCGGGCAAACCGCAACGCCGCCACCGTAGCCACCGGCCTCATTGCTGCTTATATAGGAGTTATAGACAAATAGCCTGCCCGCATTAGATGCGGTATCCGAATCGCCCTGGACAAAGATACCGCCTCCGCCCCAGTCAAAGCGAGACCTGCAGGAGTTATTAGTGATATAGACTGGAGTAGATTTTGACGCACCTTCTATCATCGCGTCAACCATCTGGCCCACGCGAATGCCAGCACCCTCGGAACGGTTGCTCACATTTGCGGCAATAGTTCCCCCCGTAATGTTGAGCCATGCCATTGTCTCGCGAGAACTCGCCCCGTGTCGATCGACATCGGTAATGTAAACGCCGCCGCCTGCTTCCTCAGAATAGTTGCCCGTGATCTGGCCGCCCGAAATGGTGACATGAGTACCGTTTCTAGCGGCAAGTCCAGCGCCGCCATGATCGCCATAACCATCTTGGCCACAGAAATTGGCATATTTATTGTTAGTGATGTAGCCACCGGAAACAGTGACGCTGCCGTTTTCGGCCATGATGCCGCCGCCGAAACCAGCACCAGAAGGAAGTGTGCTGTTGCCGGAGATTACGCCATTAGTCATGGTGACCGTGGAACCTTCAGCATACACACCGCCGCCATTAGGAGCACTGTTGCCGGCAATTACACCACCGGTCAAATTAAGGGTCGAAGCAACGCCTTTCGCGTTGGATACCTTAATGCCCGCGCCCGCGCCCGAGCTAGAAGCGCCACACACGTAGCCGCCGCTCATGTTGACGGTAGAGCCGTTCTCGGCATAGACCAAGCTGCTAACCCTGCCGCCTTTCTTTTGCGTGATCACGCCGCTCACAAGGTTAAACGAGCCCTTGCCGTTGTTGTTATACAGATTGATGAGCCTTAGATTTGCGTTGCCGTCGCACGCCACGATGGCGCCCTTAATATCGAACTCATGTCTGACAAGCGTCTCGATTGTCCCTGTACCACTCGGAGTCGATTTGGTCACGTAGTAGGTAAGATTAGACGGAATGCCATCGTTATCGTGAATTAACTCAGCTATCTTGCCATAATTGGCGGGATTCAGGCTCTGCCCCTGATCAGTTAGCTGCTGGCCCTCGCTGACCGTCTCATTCGCCTGTGCGGAATCCTTAATTGTAAGTGTTGCGCCGTTAGCAATATCAAATAACGGCTTGTCGGTGTTCAAGCACTTAATCTTATGGCCGTTTAGGTCAAGGGTGATATTGATAGGGTTATCGTCAGTTTGTTCAAGTCTAATCTCACCGCTGTATTCAATATCGTTAACAAGCTTAAAGGTAGCGGAGCCATTTCCATCGCGAAGGTTCTTATCAGAAAGCTTCGAGCTAAGTTCATTCCCATTGCTGATTTCATGAGCCGATTCATTCTCCGCAGCAAGTGCGATTGTGCCTTCACCGTTAGCATCATCATCCGCAGGCTGCGCGGTGCTTTCGACCTCTGCATCATCAGCAGTCGAGTCTGCTGCGACGTTGTCCTCGCTCGCGTCATTCCCGGCATCGTCACTATTCTGGTTTTCGGTATCCCCGTTTTTGGTGTTTTCTACATCAGTAGACTCACTTGAGGAACCCCCCCCCATCACAGTTTCCTCGGCAGAAACTGTCTGGGCGTCGTTGGCAATGGCCTGCGAGATCGGAGGCATGACGAGCGACAGTACCAGGCTCAACACGGAGGCTCCGCACAAAACGCCTGCCAGTACACGGCGCGTCGCTTTATTACTCTGCTTAGATTTGTCCGAATTCGCTTTCATCGATGTCTCCTCCCCAAGAGACCGCGATCTTGCTCTTTCACCATCAAACGTATCTGCGCAATCTGCAATTGCGCTCGCTAATGATGCAATTATAACGATTGTTTAAACATCTGAGCAGCAAAACCGACATTTTTGTGCAAGTTCTCAATTCTCTTGACAATTGCTCGGATTTACCTTCGTTTATTCGCTATCTATTTTTTGTTTCTGCTGGTAATTTAGTTGCGTATTATTATTTAATGGCATTAGATTTATTTGCACAACATTTTGCTCAAGAGCGAACATCCTGTGAACGGTCGAAAATCGACCGTGAGCGGTAGGTCATTAACCGGGATGAATATCCTACCAAATTGATGAGAATATCTTTAACCCATCGGTAGTTAGAAGCATGATGTTCAGACAACCATATTTGAATTTTCACACAGATTTTAGGTATCAATTCGACCAAATCGCCTGAGGCCACCGCAAAGGCGCCTGCCCCCTTTGCGGTGGCTCTCCCCCGGCGCTACAGCAGATGCTCCTCGATAAAGATCGCGATGCCGTCTTCGTCGTTGCTGGCGGTTACAAAATCGGCGGCGGCGCGGGTGGCGTCGCTGCCGTTTGCCATGGCCACGCCCACGCCGGCGTCAGCCACCATGCAGGTGTCGTTATCGGCATCGCCAAACACGCAAATGTTCGTAAGCTCCATGTCGTTGAGCTCTGCCACGCGTACAAGGCCGCGCGTCTTGGACACGCGCGGATCCATGAACTCGTAGAGCCGCTGCGTGGTTTGCAGAGCCGCCGCCTTAACAGTGTTATCGGCAAACGTCGACGCCCGCTCAATCACCCGCGGCATTACCTCGGGCGCCATGGTAAACATCACCTTGGGCTGCGGCTCGCGCAAGAACTCGGCAAAATCGACCACCTGGTAGGGCACGCCGTCGACGCGTGACAGGTGCTCGACGCACGCGTTGCTCTCGGGCACGTAGAACACGCCGTCTCGGGGGCAGACGGGTGTTGCCGGAAGGTCCGCCATGTGCTTGCAGATGCGCGCGATGGTCTCGCCCGGCAGCGGATAGCTCAGCTCGTTGATGTCGTGCGCGCGGTCGATGACCTCGGCGCCACCGCAGCCCACGAGCACGTCCACCAGGCCTTCGATGCCCCAGAGCTCGTACATGGCCTCGGTCGCATGGGCGTCGCGCCCGGTGCACAGGCCAAAGAGCACGCCACGCTCGCGCAGGGCGCGGATCGCCGCCACGGTGCGCGGGGACACCGTGTGCTGGCTCGTGAGCAGCGTACCGTCGATATCGCAGAACACGGCTTTGATGTGGCTGAAGGTGGTGTCCATGGGAGCCTTTCTGGGTTGTGCGGCGGTGTGGGGTGTATTCGCAAACGGCGTACATGGTATACCAAGGCACAGGCGCGGCCCGTAGACGCCGCAACCACCACAAAGGTGCCTGGCCCCCTTTGTGGTGGTTGCGGCGTCTACGGGCAAACCATCACAACATTCGACGTTTTTCGGCAAAATCGCGATTTTCATCGAATGTTGTGATGGTTTCTTACCGCCTTGCGGCACGATTCAAGTGATTACGTCCAAACAGCAGCAACGCCGCAGGGATCGCCGTCACGACCATGCCTGCCCCCACGAGCGTCTGCTGCACGCCAAATGTTGCCGCCAGCCACGGTGCAACCGCCAGAGGGGCCACGCCGGCGAACATATTGCCAAAGCCCATGACCGAATTGACGCGACCAAGCTGCTCGAGCGGAGCCGTCGTTTGCACGATGGTGTTGTGGAGCGGGTTGACGACGCCCCACGCCACGCCCAGGACAATCTGGCCGACGAGGGCTACACCCACGTACGGCGTCCCCACATAGAGCAGGCTTCCCAAGCCCACGGACATGAGCGCCACGAGCAGCGTTTTTAGGTTTACCAAGTGCGGCGGCAAGCGGAGCGCGAGCACGGCACCCAGCACCGCGCCGACACCGCAGGCAGACGAGAGCCAGCCCATCCACTCAACGCCAACGTGCAGAACATCGCGATAGAAAAACGACTCGAGCGGATCGAAGGCTCCGTAGCCAAAGTTCGAAAGAAAAATGATGCAAAACAGCAGGGTGAGGACGCTATTGGTAAAGACCGTCTTGATGCTGGCTGCGAAGGTGGCGCGGGCGGACGTGCTGGGGTTGGAGCTTTGTCCCGCACGCTCCCCTTCCTCTGCCGAATCGGCATCCGCATGCCCGGCGACATGGCTGGTCTGCGGCCTAAAGCCCCAACCGGCGACGAGCGCCAGCACGGTAAAGAGCATCATGAGCACGAACACCGCGCGCGACGACGCAGCCGCCGCGACAAAGCCGCCCAGCGTGGGTCCGACGATAATGCTCACATTTGAGAACATGGCGATGGCGGAATTGATGTCTTTGAGTTCGGCGGGGTCGTCGGTGAGGTAGGCCGGATAAGATGTGGCGATGGGTTGGGCAAATCCCATCGTAAAGCCTAAGAGCACCGCGCCGAGCAGGACGATGCCGGTCGCGCTACCAAAGGCGTTGATTGCCGCACCAGTTGCGAGAGCGCCGATGATGCTCAGCAAGAAATGGCGTCGCGGGCCCCAGGCATCGAGCGCCGCTCCACCCGCAAAGGATCCCAGGATCACAAATACATTCATAAACAGGACGGCCAGCGATGTCGCGACGACCGAAGCGCCGTCCGCATAGGTGAGCGTTCCGATGACGCCGATAAAATAACTGGTCTGAAACCCGGTGTAGATGAGAAAGCGCATCGCCACCAGGCGCTTGGCCTGCACAGACAGCGATGATTGAGGCTTTGAGAAAAGAGAGACGAGCATGGAGACTCCTTGTTTCATACGAATGCGGACGGCGGGCATTCGCCACCGTCTGTCAAATCAATCTATCCGCATGAAAAATTAAGGACGCATCAAGCACCTTCTCTCCGTTTTTCACCCGTCATGAACTACTTGGTAGATTGTAAGGCATGTCTCACACATCTACCAAAGCAAAATCCACCACAAAGGTGCCTGGCCCCTTTGTGGTGGAAATGACGTTTGCCCAGATAAAACCTGCAAAATAAACCTGTCCCTTTTTGGCAGGTTTTAGGCCAGATGGTCTTGGATGAGATCGCAGATGGCTCGGGCGTCGTTGATGTTGATGGCTCGGGTCGCGAAGCCGGCGTCGAAGGCCTGACGCGCCAGGGCCTCGTTGCAGGCAAGGGCCAGCGTGTGACCGTCGACCAGGTCGAGCGAGCTCTTGCCGCGCAGACGGTCGACACCCGAGCGCGCAACGACGATGTTGTCGAAGCCCTCGGTCTTGTAGCCCTCGATGATCACCACGTCGACATCGTTGTAGCGCGACAGCAGCTCGCGCGCGGGCATCTCGTCCTCCTCGCGCGTGTCGGCGTACTCCGCCCAGCGCGTGGCGCAGATGAGCCCCACGTGTTTGGATCCGGCCTGGTGATGGCGCCAGGTGTCCTTAGCGGGCACATCGATATCAAAGCCGTGATGCCCATGATGCCTGAGCGAACCCACGCGCAGGCCGCGGCGGGTGAGCTCGGCAATGACCTTCTCGACGAGCGTGGTCTTGCCCGAGTTTTGGTAGCCGATAAACGCGATCGCGGGGACGGCCGGAGTGGGAGCTGCGGACGCGACGGCGACGGGTGCGCTCGCGGGTGCGTCGCCCGCGGCTCCCACGGCCTCAACAGTAGCGGCCTGACGCTCGGCACGATCCCACACGCCCGAGCGGCCGCCCTCCTTGTGCAGCAGGCGCACGTCGACGATCTCCATGCCGCGATCGACGGCCTTGCACATGTCATAGATCGTAAGGCACGCGGCACTCGCGCCGGTCAGGGCCTCCATCTCGATACCCGTCTTGCCCGTCACGCCGGCCGTGACCAGTACGTGAAAGCCAACCTGCCCATCCGTGCGCGCCGGCGCCCAGCCCTCGGGCACGTCCTCGGCCGGCGTCCCCGCCGCAGCGATGGGCGCAATGTCGCACTTGCTCTTGGTAATGAGCAGCGGATGGCACATGGGAATGATATCGCTCGTGCGCTTGATGGCCATGATGCCCGCCACGCGCGCACAGGCAAGCACATCGCCCTTTTTGGCGCGGTCCTGCAGCACCATAGCCTGCGTCTCGGGGTGCATGAGGATGGTGCCCTCGGCGATGGCAATGCGATGGGTCTCGGCCTTGTCGGATACGTCAACCATGCGCATCTCGCCTTTGGCGTCCACATGCGTCAGCTCGTCGCGACGGGCGTCGCGGGCGGGCTCGGCAACAGCGCTGGCAGTCGGCTGCGCGGACGCGTCGGCGTTGCCAGCATTCGCCGCAGCCGTGACTTTGTGGGCAGACATCGCGGCCCTGCGAGCGGCCTTGGTGGCATCGGCGTACCTGCTCTTGGCCATATGATCATCCTCCGATTTGGGACATAAATCGTTGCGTGCCCTCAATTATCGCGTGTTCCTGCGGTTTGTGGGCCACGGCATCGCGCCAAATCGAAAGTACCTGCATATCATCACCATGGCGCAGGGCGTCGCGCACCGAATACTCGGCATCACTGAACAGGCACGGACGCACGTTGCCATCGGCCGTCAGGCGCAGACGGTTGCAATTCGCGCAAAAATGGTTGGACATGGCGCTAATAAAGCCAACCGTTCCCGCCGCGCCCGGAAAGTGCCAATAGCGCGCAGGACCCGCGCCGGCAGGAGCGTCGTTGATGTCGAGCGGCTCGAGCTCGCCCAGTCCCGCCGCGGCGGCCCCGGCATTGATGCGCGTCCGCAGCTCGTCGCTCGGCACGGTGTCGCTCGCATCCCACAACTCGGGATTGAGCGCGGGCGCATGCGGGTCCACAGTGCAATGCGAGCTCGTGTGCTCATCGCCGATGGGCATGTATTCGATAAAGCGCAGGTGGATGGGGCGGTCGAGCGTGAGCCGCGCGAGGGCCGCCACATCCTGGTTGAGCCGGCGCACAACAACGCAGTTGATCTTAACGGGCTCAAAGCCCCAAGCCAGCGCCGCGTCGATACCCGCCACGGTCTGCTCGAGTCGACCCAGACGCGTGATCTTTCCAAAGAGCGTAGGGTCGAGCGTGTCGAGCGAGATGTTGACGCGGTTAAGCCCGGCATCTTTGAGCTGCGGCGCCAGCTTGGGCAGCAGGGCGCCATTGGTGGTAAGCGAGATGTCCTCGATCTGCGGAATCGCGCGGATGTCGCGAATGAGCGGAATGATACGGCGGCTGACCAGCGGCTCGCCGCCCGTCAGGCGCACGCGGCGAATGCCCTCCCCCGCTACCAAGCGCACAAAGCGGGCGATTTCCTCGGCGCTGAGCAGCTCGTCGTGCGCGCGGGGTGCCACGCCATCGGCCGGCATGCAGTAAATGCAGCGGAAATTGCACTTGTCGGTAACGGCAATGCGCAGGTAGTTGATATCGCGGCCAAAGCCGTCATGTTGCACGTGCCCGTCCACGCAGCCTCCCCTCACGCGGCGTTTTATTCTTCGGAAAACATAATACCCCACGGGAGAATCATGCCGACACCCGTACGACAGGACAGGTCGCTTTGAGCAAAACGGACTTTCCAAGCCCATCCTCAACACGCAAACCATCACAACATTCGATGTTTTTCCCGTTTTTGGCAAAAAACGTCGAATGTTGTGATGGTTTGCCTGCCCACGGCACCCCGTAGAAGGACCAAAGCGCCCCTAAAGACCGCTGTCCCAGTGCCGAATCACGAATTCTCGCAGGTCGTTCTGCCGCTTTTGGAACGCTTCGCTTCGGTCGCACTTAAGGCCTATCGCGAGTGCGATGGCGTTCATCGCCCGGTGCAATTGCAGCTGATGGGCAAACTGAGTCCCGGTGAGGACGATCATCCTAAAGCCCAGCGCGCTCAGCACGGTCATACGCTCCGCATCCGACGCGCTGCGCTGTTTATCAAGATGGTCCGAGCCGTTGTATTCAATTCCCGTACCGCTCGCAGGCGCATATACGTCGATCTCGAAATACCCGGCCTTTGCGAGATACTTGAACTCGTTGGGAACATCGACCCGATGGTTGAGCTCAACCTTGACGTATCCTAGCCCGCCCTGAGAACGTTTTGCTACGACCATGATTGCGGTGGCCGTCTCCATGGGCGACCGCGCGCCATCGTACACGCGCCTGAGCACGGCGGCCGCGCGTATAGCCCCCTGACGAGATCGGTTCTCATTGCAATAGGCAATCATGTCGGCAACGGTATATCTCTGCCTCATCTCGACATAATCGTCTGTCGACAGATGATTCAAATGGTATCGGGCACAGATTTCGTAGCCATATTCCAGCTGCTCGGGTTCGCTCATCCACGAACCCGCCTGGACAAAGCACATGGCCTCATCAACCACCAGAAGGCCCTCTGCCACCTCGATAAGATGGCCTGGAGGTACCGGCGCTCCAAACACATGGCACCTAAATCCAGCCGGCGTCGAGCGCTCAAAATCGAAGTTGACGAGCGTGTCGATATGATCGAGCTCTTCTCGTGGAATACCAAGCGAGACCAGATAGTCGGTAACGATCCCAACTGCCGTTGAAGCCCTCAGCCCCTTGGCATCGAGCCCCAATTTGGGCAGGCTCGCGGTCGACTCCGCCTCGCTAGCAAGCGAGTCCTCATCGTATAGGCTGCTTGCTCGCGAGAGCGGCTCGAACGGGCGCGCCACGTTGTGGTACAGCCAGGCAGTCTTATGGGACAGGACGATCGGCAGGTCCATGAGCCCTCCAATGGAGTCGGATAACCGACCTTATTCCCCCGCACACGGGTCCGCACACCTTCGTACGCAAGAAAGCGATTCCGCCCGATCGAGTGGTAGAAAAACCATCACAACATTCGATGCTTTTCTCGATTTTGGCAAAAAACGGCGAATGTTGTGATGGTTTGAGGGGAGGTGAGGAGCACGGAGGGGTCAAAGCATCGTGCTCGAACGGGTTAATCCAACTCTTTTAAGCCATGCGCCAGCTGCCAGTACTCGCCGTGCTGGGCGAGCAACTCTTCGTGCGTGCCGCGCTCGATGATGCGGCCGTGTTCGAGGACCATAATCGCGTCGGCATCGCGCACGGTGGACAGGCGGTGCGCGATCATAAACGTGGTGCGTCCGCGCATGATGCGGTCCATACCGCGCTCGATGAGCTTTTCGGTGCGCGTGTCGATGGAGCTCGTAGCCTCGTCCAAGATGAGCACCGGCGGGTCGGCGACGGCCACGCGCGCGATGGCGAGCAGCTGGCGCTGGCCCTGCGACAGGTTGGCGCCGTCGGCCGTGACCGGTGTGTCGTAGCCTCTAGGCAGGCGGCGGATAAACGAATCCGCGCAGGCGGCCTCGGCGGCGGCGCGCACCTCCTCGTCGGTCGCGTCGAGCTTGCCAAAGCGGATGTTCTGCGCGATGGTGCCGCTAAACAGGTGCGTGTCTTGCAGCACAATGCCGAGCGACCCGCGCAGGCTGGACTTGGCAATGTGCTTGACGTCGATGCCGTCGTACGTGATCTCGCCGTCATCGACCTCGTAGAAGCGGTTGATGAGGTTGATGATGGTCGTCTTACCGGCGCCTGTGGAGCCCACAAAGGCGATCTTTTGCCCCGGCTTGGCAAACAGGTTGAGGTCCGTGAGCACGCGGGTGCCCGGCACGTAGGAAAAGTCCACGGCATGGAAGCGCACGTCGCCGGCAAGCGGGACCAAGCCGCACGTGAGCTCGGTACCGTCGGCAGCCACCGCGCGGCCCGACTCATCAACGGCAGCCACATCATGCAGGTGCCCGTACGCGCCCACGCCCTGGCCCTCGGGAATCTTCCACGCCCACGCGGCATCGCCCGTCTGCACCAGTTCCACGCGGCCCTCGTCCACCTCGGGCTCAAGGTCCATCGCGGCAAACAAGCGCTCGGCGCCGGCCAACGCATTGAGCAAGAAGTTGCCCAGCTGCGTAAACTGGTTGATGGGCATGGCCGCCTGGCGTACAAAGACCAGGTAACTTGCAAGCGCGCCCACGTCGGCGAGCCCCTTGATGCAGAGCATGCCGCCCGCCACGGCGACGATAGCATAGTTGACGTAGCCAATCACGACGGTCATGGGCACCATGGAGTTGGCATAGCTCACGGCGGCAGCGCCGGTGCGGCGAAGCTCGTCGTTGCGGCAGGTGAAGCCGGTGACATTCGCTGCCTCGTGATTAAAGACCTTGATGACCTTTTGACCCGAGACCATCTCTTCGATATATCCGTCCAGGTCGCCAAGCGATGCCTGCTGGGCGGCAAAGAAACGCTTAGAGCGCGTGCCCGAGTAGCGCGCATACAGCACAATGGCCACATCGCACACGAGCGTGATAATCGTGAGCTGCCAGTTGAGGATGATGAGCATAGCCGTGGTACCGACCATCTGGATGCTCGCCTGGATCACGTTGGCAAAGCTGTTGTTGAGCGCCTCGGAGACGGTGTCGACATCGTTGGTAAAGAAACTCATGATGCCGCCCGAGCGTGTGCTGTCAAAGTAGCTCAGCGGCAGCATCTGGATGTGCGCAAACAGGTCGCGGCGGATATCGGAGACCACGCGCTGAGCCGCGCGCACCATAATCTGTGAGTAGCCCAGAGCCGAGAGCACGCCCGCGGCGTAGATGGCAGCAGTAAAGATAACCTGCCTGGCGAGCAGTTCCTCGCCGCCCGTTGCCAAACCGTTGACGATGGGGCGCACCATGTAGGTACCGGCAAGGCTCGCGATGGCCGCAACAGAGGCAAGCACACCCACTGCGAGCAGCGAGAACTTGGCGTGACCCATGTAGGAGAGCAGGCGGCGAAGCGTCTGCGTCAGATTGATGGGACGGGCCTGAGCGGATGTCTTAGGCATGGCGCTCGCCCCCTTCCGTGGCTTGAATTGATTCGTTGGGGCCGGCGGAAGACGGATCATTTACGCCATTCGCGACGCCAGTATCCCCCGCAAACTCCATCTGCGAGGCGTAAATCTCCTGGTAGATGCTATCGCCCTCCAGCAGCTCCTCATGCGTGCCCACGCCGTGGACACGGCCGTCGTCCAACACAATAATGCGGGCGGCATCCATGACGCTCGCAATGCGCTGCGCAATGACAATCACCGTCGTGTTGGGAATCTGAGCGATATGCTCGCGGATCTTGGCGTCGGTCGCCATATCGACCGCGCTGGTGGAGTCATCAAAAATGAGCACGCGCGGATGCTTGAGCAGCGTGCGCGCGATGCACAGGCGTTGCTTCTGGCCACCCGAGACACCGGCGCCGCCTTGGCCCAGCTCTCCGTCCAGCCCGCCGATGCGATCAAGGAACTCGTCCACGCACGCCGCGCGGCAAGCCGCGAGGAGCTCATCGTCCGACGCCTGCGGATTGCCCCACTGCAGGTTCTCGCGCACGGTGCCCGTGAACAGCACATTCTTTTGCAGCACAATGCCCACGGCGTCGCGTAGGGCCGCAAGGTCGTAGTCGCGCACGTCGTGTCCGCCCACAAGCACGGTGCCCTCAGTGGCGTCGTACAGGCGCGCAATCAGCTGTACAAGCGAGCTCTTGCCCGAGCCCGTGCCGCCGAGGATGCCCACCGTTGAGCCGCTCTCGATGCGAAGGTCGATATGCTCGAGCACATCCTCGGCAGCATCCGCGCGGTACTTAAACGACACGTCGCGAAACTCGATGCTTCCGTCGGCCACCCCGTGCACGGCAGTGGCAACGTCGGGCGCCTGGATAAGCGAACGCTCGTCGAGCACCCGCGAGATGCGCTCCACGCTGGCAAGTGCGCGCGTGATCAGCAAAAACACGTTGGAAATCATCATGAGCGAGTTCATGATGAGCAGCACATAGCTCATAAAGCCCGTGAGCGAGCCCACGCCGAGCTCGCCGGCAAGAATCATGCGCCCGCCGATCCACAGAATGGAAAGCGCCGCCACGTACATCGACAGCTGAAACACCGGCAGGTTGAGCACGGCGTTGCCAAAGGTCTTCGTCGCCGTATGCGCAAGCTCGGTATTGACGGCATCGAACTTGGCCTCCTCGTGCTCGGCACGCACGTACGCCTTGACGGCGCGCACGGCGGTGAGGTCCTCCTGCACCACACCGTTGAGATGGTCCATCGAGGTCTGCAGCTGGCGGTAGAGCGGGCTGACGCGATAGGTGATAACGCCCAGTACAATCGCCAGCACTGGCAGAATAATCGCGAATACCGTAGCGAGCGGGCGCGACAGCACCAGCGCATAGACCAAGCCGACGATGAGCGTCACGGGGCCGCGCACCATGGGGCGAAAGCCGTTGCCGATGGCGTTTTGAATCACGGTGATGTCGGTGGTCATGCGAGTGACGAGCGAGCTGGCGTCGTAGTTGTCCAGATTGCCAAAGGCGAGCGTCTGGATCTTGCGATACTCGGCCTCGCGCAGGTTAGCGCCCAGCCCCGAGGCGACGCGAGCAGACGTGCGCGCATAGCCCAAGCCAAGTACCAGCGAACATGCGGCGCATACCAACATATTCGTGCCCTGCAACAGCATGTAGTTGATGTCGCCCGCGGGAACGCCCACGTCGATGATATTTGCCATGATGACCGGGATAAACAGCTCGAGCGCCGTCTCGGCCGTCACAAAGAGCACGCCGAGCATGGCATCGCGGCGGTATGCCCCCAGATAGGAAAACAGAATCTTGAGATTGCGCACGCAGGTTCATCCCCCATCAAACGTTGTTCGCAAACCCACGTATTATGGCGCGCCGTGCGGCGGTGTCAAGTGTTCCGAAATCGATTTCTGCAAGGCTAGTGCAGGCACCAAGCTCGCAGGACGCGCCCCTGTGTTCAATTAGAAATGAACGCGAGCGTGACTTTTTCGCCCCACTGCCAACATAAACCTTGACTCTATAATCGTTGTAGGGTTTTCACTACACTGGTACGTAAACAGACCAAGCCAGAAAGCCCCGCCCATGGAACACGACCTCACACGCGGCAATGTCCTTAAGACCATCGCGGTCTTTGCCCTGCCTTATATGCTCTCGTACTTTTTGCAGATGCTCTACGGCATGGCCGACCTGTACATGATGGGGCAGTTTAGCGGCGCCGCCGGCATCACCGCCGTGGGCAACGGCGCGCAGACGCTCTATATCATTACCGTGACGCTCGTGGGCCTGGCCATGGGAACGACGGTTATCGTCGGCCACGCCGTGGGTTCGCGTCGGTTTGACCGCGCCGAGACCGCCATCGGCAACACCATCACGCTCTTTATGGGTGTCTCGGTGGTGCTGGCCGCTGTCCTGCTCGCACTGTGTCCGCAGATTGTGGCACTCATTGGCACGCCGGCCGAGGCGGTCGAAGGCACCGCCGCCTACCTGCGTATCTGCTTTATGGGCATTCCCTTTATCGCCGCGTACAACATCCTCTCGGCCATCTTTCGCGGCCTAGGCGATTCGCGCTCGCCCATGTACGTGATTGGCGTGGCATGCATCATCAACATCGCGCTCGACTTTCTGTTTATCGGCCACATGGGGCTCGGCCCCGTAGGCGCGGCACTCGGCACAGTCATCGCGCAGACGGCGAGCGTGGCTCTCGCGCTCGTGTGGCTCAAGAGCCGCCGTACGCACATTCACCTCAAGCGCAGCGACCTACGCCCCCAGCCCGAGGTGCTCGGCAGCATCCTTAAGATCGGCGTGCCCGTAGCCGTGCAGGACGGCTGCATCCAGGTGGCGTTTATGTTCATCACCGTCATCGCCAACCACCGCGGCCTGGTTGATGCCGCCGCCGTAGGCTTGGTCGAAAAGATGATCAGCTTTTTGTTTATCGTGCCGAGTTCCATGGGCGCTACCGTCAGCGCGCTCACGGCGCAAAACGCCGGCGCAGGCAAGGGCGACCGCGCGCGCCAGGTGCTCAAGGATGCCATGACCGTCTCGGTGGTGTACGGCTGCCTGATCACGGTGCTGATGTGGCTGGTGGCGCCGGCGTTTATCGGCTTTTTTGCCAAGGACCCCGCGGTGGTCGCCGCCGGCACCGGCTATATGCGCAGCTATATTTTCGACGCGATTTTTGCCGGCATCCACATTTGCTTTAGCGGCTTTTTCGCTGCATACGGCAAGAGCTACATCGGCTTTGCGCACAACGTGCTGGCCGTGGCGCTCATTCGCGTACCCGGCGCATGGCTGCTGTCGAACGCCTATTCCGACACGCTGTTCCCCATGGGTATCGCCTCGCCGTGCGGGTCGATTCTGTCGGCGGCCATCTGCGTGATTGCATTTACCGTGCTCAACCGCCGCGGAACTTTTGACAAGCTGATGGCGTAGCGGGGCAACGCAGGCCTAGCGCCTCTCCCCTGTTTTACCGAAAGGAGCGGTCCTGTGACCGACATGCCAAGCGAACACACCGAGGGCCTGCTCCGCATTGGCGAGGTGGCGCGCTTGCTCAATTTGAGCGTGGGCACACTGCGCCATTACGAACAGATGGGGCTATTGGAACCGGCATATGTCGATCCGACGAGTGG
This sequence comes from Collinsella sp. AF29-7AC, assembly GCF_003475665.1. Lineage (NCBI taxonomy): Bacteria > Bacillati > Actinomycetota > Coriobacteriia > Coriobacteriales > Coriobacteriaceae > Collinsella > Collinsella sp. AF29-7AC. The sequence goes on along the minus strand of NZ_QRQX01000009.1, from coordinate 60,850 downwards.
GTACCGCTACTACGGATCGCGGCAGCTCTCCACCCTCAACACCATCGGCAACCTGCGCGTTCTTGACCTGCCGCTGGCCCAGATTCGCGAGTTTGTCACTACGCGCGATATGGATTTGATGCAACGGCAACTGACCAAGCAACAGGAGTTAATTGAGCACAGGCGGCGTGAGTTGGAGCGCATGTCGCGCAAGATTGACCAGCGGCTTGCCTTGCTTCATGGCGCTTTGAATGCTGATCTCGACACCATTAGCGAAATCGAGGAACCCGAACTTCGCTGCGCCACGCTGCACGAGCGCGTCAATCCCACCGACGCCTATTCGCTGGGATGGCATATCCGCCAGCTTCAGCAGGGGCAGCACGAAACCTTTGCCTATCTGGGCAATCTGGGTGTGGGCATCGCGCCCGAACGCCTCGCCGCCGGCGACTTTGATGGCTACGACGAGGTCTTCCTGCTGCTCGATGACACCGATGATTACTTGGGCGACGTCGAGGTGCGGCCCGCCGCGCGCTGCCTAACCATAAGCTTCCGCGGCACGCACGGACAAGCAGCCCCGCGCTACGAGCGGCTGCTCAGCTATATGCGCGAACACAACCTGACGCCCGCCGGCCCCTCGCGCGAGATCGCCTTGATCGACGACATCATCAGCGACGACCCGGCAACCTACGTAACGCAGATCACGGTGCCGGTTGCCCCAGCAAAGTAAGAACCGCCCGGAAGGCATCGTGCTTCCGGGCGGTTCTTCAATTTGGCTATCGATGCCTTACGCCTCAGGCACCTCGCCGGTAGCCAAGATCTGCTCGAGTGCGTCCTCGTCCAGCACGGGTACGCCCAGCTGCTCGGCTTTGGTGAGCTTGGAGCCCGCTTTGGGACCGGCGACCAGGTAGCTCGTCTTCTTAGAAACACTGCCCGAAACCTTGGCGCCGAGCACCTTGAGCGCCGCACCCGCCTCGTCGCGCGTGCGATTGACGAGCGTGCCGGTGAGCACAAAGGTCAGACCCGCAAGCGGCTGTGCGTCGGCAAGCTCGCCCGCCACCCCAGCGTCGGCTGCGGCTTGCGCGTGCGCGGCGCCCAAGTCGACCTCAAGCGACAGACCAGCCTGGCGCAAGCGCTCCAGCACGGCGAGGTTTTCGGGCACGGCCAGGAACTGTTTGACGCTCGCCGCAATCTTGGGACCGATGCCCTCGCACTCGGCAATATCCTCTTCGCTCGCCAAGATGAGCTTGTCAATCGACAGGAATCGCTCGGCGATGACCTCGCCCACGCTCTTGCCCACATGACGGATGCCCAGGGCAAACAGCACACGCCCGAGTGGCTGGCTCTTGGACTTGTTGAGCTCGGCGATGATTTTCTCGGCCGTCTTGAGGCCTACCGGAATAGGATCGCCCTTCTTAACGCCCTTATTGCTATTGGTGCTCGCGTACACGCGCCCCGTATCCAGGCCTGCGATGTCATCGACCGTGAGCTGGTAGAAGTCTGCGACATCGTGGATCAGGCCGGCAGCGATCATCTTGTCGACGATCTCGTCGCCCAGGCCATCAACGTCCATGCAGCCGCGGCTCACCCAGTGGAGCAAGCGCTCCTTGAGCTGCGCCGGGCAGTCAATGGACACGCAGCGGTAGGCGACCTCGCCATCCTCGTGGACCACGGGGCTGCCGCACACGGGGCAGACCTCGGGCATCTGCCAGTCAACGCTGTCGGCCGGGCGCTTGTCGAGCACCGGGCCCACGACCTCGGGGATTACGTCGCCCGCCTTGTGCACGATGATAGTGTCGCCCTCGCGCACGTTTTTGCGGCGGATCTCGTCGATGTTGTGCAGCGTGGCGCGCGCGATGGTGGAGCCGGCAACCGTCACCGGGTCGAACTCGGCGACCGGCGTGAGCACACCGGTGCGGCCCACCTGGATGCGAATCTCGCGCAGGACGGTCTGCTTTTCCTCGGGCGGGAACTTAAAGGCAATGGCCCAGCGCGGTGCGCGGGCGGTAAAGCCCAAGTCGAGCTGCTGCTGAAAGCTGTCCACCTTTACGACCACGCCGTCGATGTCGTAGTCCAAGTCGCCGCGATGCTCGAGCGCCTGGGCGCAGAACTCGTGAACCTCAGCGGGTGTGGCGCAACGGGCAACGTTGGGGTTGACGCTAAAGCCGGCGCTACGCAGCCAGTCCAGGAACTCGCGCTGGCTGTGGACGTGCAGCGGATCGGTATCGGCAATGGCGTAGATAAAGGTAGCCAGGTCGCGGCGCGCCGTGACCTTGGGGTCCTTTTGGCGCAGGCTGCCGGCGGCGGCGTTGCGCGGGTTGGCAAAGGGGTCGCGGCCCTCGGCATCGGCCTCTTCATTCAGACGAACAAAGCTGCCCTTGGGCATGTACACCTCGCCGCGTACCTCAATGGTACGCTCGCGGTCGGCGCCCATGTGGGTGAGCGCTGCCTCGGACAGATGCATGGGCACATCCTTGATGGTGCGCACGTTGAGCGACACATCCTCGCCCGTGGTACCGTCGCCGCGCGTGGCGGCGCGTACGAAGGTGCCGTTTTGGTAGGTAAGCGCGACGCCCAAGCCGTCGATCTTAAGCTCGCAGGTATAGGTGACGCTGCCGGCACCGAGCGCATCCTCGGTGCGCTGGAGCCACGCGTCGAGCTCGTCCAAATCCATGGCATCGTCCATGGAATACATGCGTGCCATGTGCGTGACAGGCGTAAACTGCTCGCTCACGTATCCGCCCACGCGCTGGGTATAGCTGTCGGGCGTCACCAAATCGGGATAGGTCGCCTCGATTTCCTGCAGCTCAACGAGCATTTTGTCGAAGGCGGCGTCCGTGATCTCGGGCGCATCGAGCATGTAGTAGCGGTACGCGTGGTAATCGAGCTCGTGGCGCAGCTCGGCCGCGCGCGCGGCGGCCTGGGCATGGGCGTCGGCCGGTGCAGCGGCATCCGCGCCCGCGGGCGTTTCGGTATCGATGTCCACGCCGTCACCAAACAGGCTCGATTGCTCCATAGCGGCACTCCTTCGCTCGATTTCAAACGGATACAAGAGTACCACCGGTCGCGATGGAGCCAAATCGCCCTTTCCAACCGCACCGAATCGGCAGCCATCAAACTGGAGTGGATCGCGCGTTCAAACCATGCCCTTGCCGTTTCTAAATGATCCGTTTTCCTCCGTCTCCAAGGGATCATCGCGAAAAGAGGGGCTGTCCCGCGTTGGCGGAACAGCCCCTCTGGCTTCGATATGTGCGATACAGCTCGTTAGAAACCCTGGCCGTAGCCCTGGCCCTGGCCCTGCTGGCCGAGCAGCTCCTCCAGGTACTGGCGCAGCTGCTCATCGGTAATACCGCCGTTGCCAGTGTCGGTTGCACTGTCATTCTGCTGCTGGTTCTGCAGCTCCTCGTCGGAGCCCAGCTCGACCGTGACCTTCTTCTCTTCCTTGCCGCGCATGAGCGTGATCTCGACCTTCTCGCCCACCTCGTGGCTGCGCAGCGCGATGATCAGACCATCGGCGCTCGAAATCTCATCGTCGCCCAGCTTGGTAATGACATCGCCCTCCTGGATGCCAGCCTTGGCGGCGGGACCGTCCTCGACGACGCTCGCCACGTACGCGCCGCTATCGGTGCTCAGCTTGTTGGTGCGGGCGTTAAGCGCATTGACGCTCGAAAGCGTGGCGCCCATGTACGGATGCACCGGCGTCTTGCCGTCGATGATCTGGTCGGCAATGTTCTTGGCGTAGTTAACGGGAATAGCAAAGCCCACGCCCGAGCTGGAGCCCGAGTAGCTCTCGATGAGCGAGTTGATGCCCACCAGCTCACCATTGTCGTTAACGAGCGCGCCACCGGAGTTGCCCGGGTTGATGGCGGCATCGGTCTGAATCATGTTGGCATAGATGGTGTTACCGCTGGTAGAGCTCATGGCCGTGGAGCGATACAGCGCCGACACAATGCCCGTGGAGACAGACTGCTCATTGCCAAACGGCGAACCGATCGCCATGACCCACTCGCCCACGTTGAGCTTGGAGGAGTCGCCGATCTCGATCGGGGTGAGCTTGGAAGCATCGGCGTCCTTGAGCTTGATGACGGCCAGGTCGCTCGAGGCATCGTTGCCCACGAACTCGGCCTCGTACGTAGTGCCGTCATCCATGGTCACCACGTACTGGTCATAGCCATCGACCACGTGGTTGTTGGTGAGGATATGGCCCTCGGTATCGAGCACCACGCCCGAACCGACGCTGCCCGAGTTGTCCGACTCGTCGGCAGACTGCGAAAGCGAGCCATTCTGGCTGCCGCTCGAAGTGGCGGTAATGGAAACCACGGAGGGCAGGGCCTTGGCAGAAACGGCCTCGGCCAGCGTGGTGTCCTCGGAGTCGATCGTGATCTTTTGCGTCGACGAACCCGAAGCGCCCGCCGTCACGGCATTCTTGCCGCCACCGATATCGAGCGTGCCACTCATAATGAGCGCGATGACCAGCAGGGCACCACATGCGCAGCCGGCAAGCGCTGTGATAAAGATCGGTAGCTTTTTGGTCTTGGTCTTGACCACCGTGTGCTTGTTCACGACCTGTTGGCCGCCCAGCGGCTTGCCGGTCTGCGTATCGTAGGCCTGCACGTAGGGAATGTTGCTGTCGGCAGGCGTCGACTCCACCTGCACGCGCGGCTGCTGCTGAGTCTCGCCGGCGTTGCCCGCATCCTGGGGACGCTGGGAATCGTTCTCGCTCATGGCTGCGATCCTTTCGTCAAATAACCAAAGGCCCGCCAAACATGTGGCGGGCCATCATTGTTCACGTTGAGTTGTACCCCAATATGCGGGCGTACGTGTACGAGAACGCAATCTTTTAGGAAGGCTTAAGTTCTGCTGCAAACTCGAAAGGAGCCCGCACCTGCGTCAAAACCACCACAAAGGTGTCTGTCCCCTTTGTGGTGGAAATCTAGTCCTTAAACAGATAGCCCACGCCGCGGACGGTGGTGATGTGCGCCGCGATCTGCGGGCCCACCTTGGAGCGGATGCGTCGGATGTGCACGTCGACGGTGCGCGTGCCGCCGCAGTACTCAAAGCCCCATACGCGGTGCAGCAGCACCTCGCGGCTGTAGGCACGGTTGGGATGCGTCGCCAAAAAGCTCAGCAGCGAGTACTCCATCAGCGTCAGGTCGATGGGCTCGTTATCGAGCGTCACCTGGTAGGTAGCCAGGTTGATCTCGAGGTTATCGATGTTGAGCACATCGTCGGCGGTGACGGTCTCCTCCTCGCCCATCAGGCGCTGCGCGCGAGCCTTGAGCTCGTTGGGCGTCGCCGTGGGGCATACAAAGTCGGCATGCGCGTGATTCGGCAGGCGCAGGGTGCCGAGCGCCTCGTCGTCGACGATCACCAGCATGGGAACGCCGCCGCGGTCGTCAAGCCACTTGGCAATCTGATCGATGCGGTCGCTGCGGATGCCATCGGAATCGAGAATCAGCAGGTCAAAGTCGTGCGCCGCAGTTGGCGAATCAGGGGTTGCCAGGCTCACCTCGACACCCAGGGTAGTCGTCAAGCTGCGGGCAAACTCGTGGAAGCGCGTCGTGCGCGCCATGAACAGGGCACTCTTTTCGGACATATCGGCCTCCAAAGAAATGAGCTCAATCGTACTGGAACAAGCCAGCGCGATTAGGAGTTCGCCAGGTAGTGCTTGATCTCCCACTCGGTGATCGTAGACTCAAACTTATGCCACTCGTCGCGCTTCTTTTTGAGGAAGAAGCTGTGGATGTGCTCGCCGAGAGCATCCTTCATAAACTGCGAGTCCTCAAAGACGTCGAGCGCCTCTTTGAGCGAGCGCGGCAGCGGCGTGTAGCCGGCCTCGACCATCTGACGGTCGGTGAGCTTGAGCGTCTCGGCCGTGGCCTCGGGCGGGAGCTCCAGCTTGCGCTCGATGCCGTCCAGACCAGCCGCCAGCGTGACGGCGTTGACCAGGTACGGGTTGGCCATGGGGTCGGGGCTACGAAGCTCGATGCGCGTGGACAGCTGCTTGCCGGGCTTGTAGACCGGGATGCGGACCATGCTCGCGCGGTTGCGCAGGCCCCACGTGGCGTACTGCGGCACGGAGTCGCCACCCGTGGTGATGCGCTTGTACGAGTTGACCGTGGGGTTGGTGATGGCGCTGATCTCGCGGGCATGCGCCAGAATGCCGGCCATATAGTGCTTGGCGATTTCGGAGAGATGGTACTTCTCGTCGTCCTCGCCCCAAAACACGTTGTTGCCGTCGTGGTCGAATAGCGACTGGCACAGGAACATAGCGCTGCCATCCTCGCCCGCCAACGGCTTGGGCATAAAGGAGGCGTGGCAACCGCTCTCGTAGGCCTGCTGCTTAATGATGAGCTTGGCCGTGGTGATGGCATCGGACATGCTCAGGGCCTCGGCGTGGCGCAGGCTCATGCCGTGCTGCGAGCGACCGGCGGCGTGGAAGGTGTACTCCACGGGCACGGACATCTTCTCGAGCGTGAGGACCGTGTTGCGGCGCAGGTCGCGGGCTGCGTCACTCACCGAAAGATCGAAGTAGCCCACGTTGTCGAGCGGCTCGGGCGTGTGCTCGTCGGGGAAGTAGTAATACTCCAGCTCGGCACCCACGTTGAGCAGATAGCCAGCCTTCTCGGCCTTGCGGAACATGCGGCGCAGGGCATCGCGCGGGTCGCCGGCAAACGGCTTGCGATCGGGAGTGCACACATCGCAGAACACGCGGGCTACGCCGTTGTGGCTCGGGCGCCACGGCAGGATCTGGAAGGTCGAAGCATCGGGGAACGCCAGCATGTCGGCTTCCTCGGGCGTGGCAAAGCCCTCGATAGCGGAGCCGTCAAAGCCAATACCCTCCTCAAAAGCGACCTCGAGGTCCTCGGGGCTAATGGCAAAGTTCTTGAGGCGGCCGAGAATGTCGACAAACCACAGACGCACAAAGCGGATGTCACGCTGCTCTACGGAGCGGAGTACGTAATCGATGTTCTGCTGGTTCATGTCGCTCCCCTTTCTTTCGGGCGGGTTTCGACTGGTCTATATCGCAGATACTATCGCAGAAAAATGTTTCCGCAGGGTTAAAGCGTATCAAGCGCTCAAAAAACGTGCGCGAACAAGCCGTCACGAACGAATGGTTAGCGCGAGGTCGAGGCGCGGTGTTCGATGTGGCCGGGGACCTCGATGCGCTTGGGGGCGAGCTTTGCGGCGTCGCCCACCGTAGTGGTAACGACGTCGATGCGCTCGGACAGGCGCTCGACCACGCGCTCGGCAATGGTGAGGGTGTCCTGCGCGGCCGTGGTCACACCGCCAAAGAGCACGTGGTTCCAAGGGTAATCGTCAAACGTCGCGATCTTGAGGCCCGCCGGCAGCGAGGGACCCAGCTGTGCCAGCGCCTCGGTCAGACGCAGGAAGACCAGACCGTTGACGGCAATGAGGCCGAGCTTTTTACCCGCATAGCCGCGGATGGTCTCGTCCAGGCGACTGACACCCTCGACACCACCGTCCGCCAAGGTGACGACCTCGCCGGCCAGGCCGCGGCGCGAGAGCTCATCGGCAAACGCCTCGGCGCGTTCGCGACGCACGGGGCTGTCGTCGCTTGCCTCGGTGAGCAGGCACAGGCGCTCGCTGCCCGCAGAGGCCAAGGCGTCTACCAGGCCGGCGACCAGCTCACGGTTGTTGGAGGTCACCAGATCGACACCGCCGTCGGCAACATCGCGGTCGAGCAGCACGACGGGCAGGCGTCCCGCAGCCGCGGCGATCGCCTTGTCGTTGCCTCCGCAGGTATTGACGACCAGACCGTCCACGCCGGCATCGATAAGTCTGGTGAGCGACTCTGCTTCCTTGGCGGAATCATTGCCGCTAATGGCAGTCATAAGCGAGCAGCCGCGCGCGGCGGCACTAGCGGAAAGCCCTTCGAGCATGGCGCTGGAGAACGGGTTAGCAATGTCGGCCAAGATCACGCCGATGAGGTTGGTGCGCGAGCTGCGCAGATTGCGCGCGGCGGCACGTGGACGATAGCCGGTGCGCTCGATAACCGCCGCGATGCGAGCGCGGGTTTCCTCGGTCATCTGCCCGGGACGGTTGTTGAGATAGCGCGAGACCGTGGCCGGGCTCACGCCCGCCTCGGCGGCAATGTCCTTGATTCTCATCTGCGCCATAGCGCACCCCGTTTCCCAATTGTCGGCAGTCTGGGCCATTTTAGGCATTTATGCGAACTGCCTACGCCACCAGACCCGCAGAGCGATCTTAATTTCACCGCAGCTAATAAAGGGCGCGAGTTAGATAGCCGAGTCTTTGGGCAGCTCGAAATAGTCGGGATGCAAGGCGATAACCGGGCCCTGCTCCTCGGGCATCAGATGCAAGTGCGTCTCTGCCAAATAGCTCGCCGTGTCGGTGTCGCCCTTCTTAATGGCCTCGAGAATCCGGCGATGCTGCCGACGAATCGGTTCCCAATCCAGATCCTGCGACACCATACGCAACCAGTTGTATCGCTCAAAATGCGTGTTGACGCTCTTCATCCAATCCCACAACATATGGCGGCCGGCAATCTCAAAACACGTCTCATGAAACAGGTTATCCAAGTCGAAAAAGCGACGCGTTTCGCGATGGTCGAGCGATTCGGACTCGGCAAGAATCTGCTCAAGCCGCTGCTTTTGCTCGGGCGTGGCGGCCGAACAGCATTTAATAAGCACGCTTCTCTCGAGTTTCTCGCGCAAGAAGCAGGCGTTCTCGGCGTGCTCCATGCTGATTTTTGAGACATAGGTGCCGCTTTTGGGACGCGTTTCCACCAGCTCCTGCTCGCGCAGGCGCACAAAAGACTCGCGAATGGGCGTGCGCCCGATTCCTGTCTCCTTTTCCAGACCAATCGCCGAAAGGCGCGTGCCGGGTTTGAGCTCAGCATAGATAATCTTGGAGCGCAATGCGTTATATGCCTGATCTTGCAGGCTCTGATAATGCTGGTGTTGTTCCATAAAGCCCTCGTATGAAGCTCACGGTTTGTCGAATTCCACCACGTAATACTATCGCATCGACACGCCCCAGCTCCCAATCAGTCTTTTTGGGACGGGGCTCTTTTAGCTACCCTGGCCCGCAGATCGGCCCCCTTGCCACAAAAGTGGCCCATCTACTACGTTAACACGGATAGCCTCGGCCATACCGAAAACCGTGAAAACAAAACCGCAGGTAGACAGCTTGTCGATTTTCGTAAAAGCCAACTATGGTTGGCCCCTGCGGCTTAAACGTAGTAGATAGGCCCTTTTCGTGACGCAGCACTACCGCACCCCAAATTGGCACCCCGAGCCTGTTATAAGTTGCTGTGAAATACGGACGGTTGATAATCAAGGGTTGATAATCAAGGCGCGCTATACGGCTTGCCATATTTCACTATACTTTGCTGTACGTCGCTATACTTTGCTATAACTTGACAATAATCGGCCCGTTACCATCCGGGATATAACGGACCCCAAGCCAACGCTGGCTTGGGGTCCGTCTTGTACCATGGCTCTTTTGGACTATGAGCGCTCGTATTTCGTGGCCCGCCCGGTTCCCTGCCTTACGATTGCATTCCGTTCAAGCAGAGATTCGAGTGCCGCCAACGTCCGCATGCGGCTCAGCCCCGTCTGTTTTTCAATCTCGCTTCGCGACATAATTCGCCCGCCCGACAAGGCATTGAGAACCCGAATCTCTTCCTCGGACCCTTCAAAGGCATCGGTAGCGGGCAATGTGACGGCCACCATGCCGCCGCGAACATCAAAAATTGGTTGATTGATCGAATCGCGATAGGCACGTCTAATGCGCGCGATTCCCGTGCCAAATTTCTCGATGTAATCCAGCTTTAAAAAGACCTCGGCGACAATTGGGTTTCTGAGCACGGATATCTGCCCATACAGGTATTGTTCCGTCGTCAAACCGGCAGGCAGTGATCCGGGCGAAGTCACAACAACACGATCGTCGTACAAGGCAATTTGAACATTCGCTCGAACGTCCCACGTCCGATGCACCAAAGCGTTTGCAACAGCTTCGCGGAATGCCTCAAGAGAAATTCGATCGGTTTGGACGCGCTCCATCCCTTCGATACGCTCAAAACGGTAGTAGCGTGCAAACATAGCCACCGCCCTGTCCACCTGCTCAATTGCGGATACATTTGTCGCCGTCTCACGGTCCAAGATCACATCCTCGGTTTCGCCAAAACGGACGCAGTCGATGCCCGGAAAATCATTCTTATCCGCCAAAATCGCCGCAGCGTTGGTATAGCCATCTTTGCCGAGCAAGCGAAGCGTGCGCATAATATCCGGCGTTAGCTCGGAAATGCCGAGATGTTCAACACACTTATGCTCGAGCGTGTGAAAACTCAAGTCCTGGCGAGCCGACGTGAGCGCGTCGAACGTTACGTTGCTGCCTTCGAGCGTCAGCCTGCCATACTCAAACCGGTCGACCTCCACCGTTGCCGAATCGTTTCGCCTGTAGGCCTTTCCCTTGCTTCGATAGGGTTTGTCCTGGCCCTCATAAACCGTAAGGATTACGGTCCCGTGTTTCTCATCGCGCTCGAGCGTGTAACGGGGAGCGGGATCCAAGCTGTCATTAATCATGTTCTCGATGCGGAGACACTCTGCGACCGGATCTGCAAGGCCGACAGCCACGCCCTCGTCATCAACGCCAAACTCAATCTTGCCCGTCCCGTAGTTTGCATAGGCGCTCACCGTTTTAAGAAACGTCGGCGTAACGCTTTCCTTGTATTCGACTGTAGGGTTCTCTCTAACAACCATATGCACAACCCTCTCGTTTCGTACCATTCATAACCGTATTATAAGACGAAAACCGTTTGCGTACTGATTTATCAAAGACGCAAACGGTTTTCGTCTTTATTTGCGTACGGAATTAAGACGCATAATTTCGCTTTCGTATGGCTCAATACCGGACACAGACTGTTTTCGTCTGTCAATACGCCTGCAATCCAAACGAAAAGAGCCCCGAGCTCGTATGAACTCGGGGCTCTTCGTGCCGCACATCTATGAGAGGAGAAATTCGATGCGTACGGGCGCTACTCCATGAAGCCGCAATGGTGCAATGGGGCCAGATTTACATGCACCAAGTTGGTGCAAAGTAACCTGCCCCCACGCAACAAGGGGTTGACTAGAGCTCGCAGGCAACCTTGTAGCCATCGCCGATGGCATCGCGGATGTTACCGCACTTGTTGGCATCGCCCAGCACGTGGGTGGCAATACCGGCAGCGGCAAGGTCGTCGGCCAACTTGGTATTGGGACGATAGCCCATGGCGAGCACCAGCGTATCGGCATCGGCGATGGTGTGGGCCTCGCCATCCTTCTCGTAGCTGATGGCATCCTCGGTGATCTCGGTCACCTTGGCCTCGGTCAGCACGTGGACGCCCTTGGAGAGCATGCGCGTGATGAGCACCGCGCGACCGGCACCACCCTCGTTGGCGGCGAGCGTCTTGGTCATCTCGATAACGGTGACGTCGCGATTGGCCGGCGAAAGGTCGTTGACCAACGGGGCCAGGTAATCGGCCGTCTCGCAGCCAACGGTGCCGCCGCCCACGATGACGATCTTCTTACCCGGGAAAGCCTTGCCGCCCAGCAGGTCGTCGGCCGTCATAACCTGCTTAAAGCCCTGCATGAAGGCCGGAGCGATGGGCTCGGCGCCATAAGCCAGGACAACCTCGTAGCCGGCGTAATCGCTCTGAATGTCCTCGGCAGTAAGCTCGGTGCCAAATACGCACTTCACGCCGGCCTCGGCCAGGCGACGATACTGGTACTTGATCACGCGCGTGAGCTCCTGCTTTGCCGGCGGAACGGCCGCGATGCGCATCTCGCCGCCCGGTTCGTCCTGTTTATCCACGAGCACCACATTGTGACCGCGCTTGGCGGCAATGTAGGCTGCCTCCATGCCCGCAGGACCAGCGCCCACAACCAGTACGTTCTTGGCCTCGGCGGCAGGCTCGTAGCCGGCCTCGTCGCGCTCCACGTCCGGGTTGACGGTGCAGGAGATGCGCTTGCCAAACATGATGCCGTTCAGGCAGCGCAGGCAGCCGATGCAGGGACGGATATCATCGGCGTTGCCGGCAGCGGCCTTGTTACAGAACTCGGCATCGCACAGATTGGCGCGGCCCATCATGCAGATGTCGGCAGCGCCGTCCTCGATCAGCTCCTCGGCGATCCAGGCCTCGTTGATACGTCCGACGGTGGCGACGGGAATGTTGACGTGCTTTTTGATCTCGCGCGAGCAGGCGGCGTGCGAGGCCTGCTGCGTTCCGGCGGCGGGAATCGCAGAGCCGCGCTTGATGGTGGTGCCGCCCGACACATGAATCATGTCGACACCGGCCTTCTCCAGGCGACGCGAGACGTAGATCATGTCGTTGAGGGTCAGGCCGCCATCGGTGTACTCATCGCCCGAAATGCGGACGTCGATGATAAAGTCCTTGCCGCAGCGCTCGCGAATCTCGGCGATGACTTCGAGCAGGAAGCGCATGCGGGCGTCGAGCGAGCCGCCGTACTCGTCGGTGCGCTTGTTGTAGAGCGGGGTCAAAAAGCCGCCGAGCATGCCGTGGGCGTGCGCCGCGTGGACCTCGACGCCATCGACGCCAGCCTTTTGCATACGCACGGCGGCGTCGCCAAACTGGTGCGTGAGCTCGTGGATCTCGTCGACCGTGATGGGGCGCGGTGCCTCGCGGGCGTAAGACGGGCCCACAAAGGACGGAGCGATCAGGCGAGGCGTGCCCGGAATGTTAAAGGCCATGTAGGCGGGGTGGAAGAGCTGCGGCATGATCTTGCAGCCGTACTCGTGGACGGCCGCGGCGAGCTTTTCCCAGCCGGGGATAAACGTGTCGTCGTAGCAGCACATGTCACCCGGCAGATAGGTATAGGTAGGCTCGACCGTCACGACCTCGGTGATGATGAGGCCCACGCCGCCCTTGGCGCGGGCACGGTAATGATCGACCAAGTCGTCGGTCACATAGCCATGATCGGCCAGGTTGGTAGATACCGGCGGCATAAAGACGCGGTTCTTGACCTCGGTTGTACCGACCTTGATCGGGCTAAAGAGCATCGGATAGGCGGAGGACTCCATACAGGGTTCCTTTCGTTTGAGCCGCTCGGCGGCAGTTGCTAACGTACATATCGTATCAGCAACTGCCGTATCCGCAGTCAAACATACCCAAACGCCGGTCGGCTAATGAATACCGCGGCCCAGGTCTTCGGCAATTTTGTCCACGCCCTTAAGCGCGGCGCAGGTTTTTTTATTGGAACAATGTCCCGTGCAAACGCCACCTTGAGCGCAGTCGGCGCAAGTGCCCTTACGATAAATGCGCACGCACACGGCGACAAACGCAATGCCGATAACAGCCAGTACAACAATATCGATAGGTGCCATAGCAAGCCTCCTCTAGTTAACCATCACTTACTTTACCCCATTCTCCACCTACCAAAAAGGGGCAGGTTTATTTTGGTCGGTTTTATCTGCGGAAACGCCACATCTCCCTCACCAAAAAGCCCGGGTGTCGCTGGGACACCCGGGCTCGTGGAAAGGGGCTAATCCTTATTTGGACTTAAGCGGAAACTGCGGCGGAAGAGGTGTTGGTCTCGTCCTCGTCGGTCCAAGCATGCTTGGGCATGGGACGGAAGATCTGGAAGAGCATCGCAGCCAGCAGCACGATGGCCACAACCGTCCAGATACCAAACTGCCCAAGAACAAGCAGGTTATAGAACTGGTTGATGAACAGGCCGATGACCCAAGCAAAGGCACACTCGTAGCCGATGGCAATCGCGGTCCACTTACCGGAGTTCATCTGGTTACGGATGGTGCCGATAGCGGCAAAGCACGGAGCGCACAGCAGGTTGAAGGCACCAAAGGCGACGCAAGCGCCCATGGTCGGGAACATAGCCGCAAACGCGGTCCACAGGCTCGGGTCGGTCTCGCCGGCGTCGGCAACGGACAGCAGCGAGCCGGCGGTGGCGACAACGTTCTCCTTGGCAACGAGACCCGAGACGGTCAGTGCGGTGGCCTGCCAGGTGCTAAAGCCGAGCGGGGCGAAGATCCAAGCGACCAGGTTGCCGAACATGGCAAGCACGGAGTAATCCATGAACTCCTCGGGGATGCCCTCCATGGAAGGCAGGTAGCCAAAGGCGCCGTTGTAGCTACCAAAGTTGGAGAGGAACCAAACGACGACGGTGGACGCAAAGATGACCGTGCCGGCCTTCTTGATAAAGGCCCAGCAGCGCTCCCATACATGCAGCGCCCAAGAGCGGATTGCCGGGAAGTGATAGGCGGGAAGCTCCATAACGAACGGCGTCGGGCGACCGGCGAAGAGCTTGGTCTTCTTGAGCATGAGGCCCGAGGCGATGACGGCAAAGACGCCCAAGAAGTAGAACAGCGGGCTGATCCATGCGGCGGTGGTGGAAGAATCGCCGATGATGGAACCCATGAGCAGGGCGATGATCGGCAGCTTGGCACCGCAGGGAATAAACGTGGTGGTCATGACCGTCATGCGGCGGTCCTTCTCGTTCTCGATGGTCTTGGTGGCCATGACGCCGGGGACGCCGCAGCCCGAGGACACGAGCATGGGGATAAAGGACTTACCGGACAGGCCAAAGCGGCGGAACACGCGGTCCATGATGAAGGCGACGCGGGCCATGTAGCCGCAGTCCTCCAGGAAGGACAGCATCACAAAGAGCAGGAACATCTGCGGGACGAAGCCCATGATGGCGCCGATGCCAGCCACGATGCCGTCGCAGACCAGCGAATCGACGAGGCCACCGTCCTCGGTACCGCCCGCCACGAGAGCGTCATGCACCGCGGTGGTGATACCCGGGACATAGGGGCCGTACTGTGCTGGATCGACCGAGTCGGCGTTGTCGCCCGCAGCCTCAACAGCTGCGTCATAGGCGTCGCGACCCTGACCGAGCACGTACCAGCCGTCGGTGCCGAAGAGCTGGTCGTTGGTGAAGTCGGTCACCGTGCCGCCCAGGGTGGAAACGGCGATGTAGTACACGCAGAACATGATGACCACAAAGATCGGCAGGCCCAGGATACGGTTGGTAACCACGCGGTCGATCTTCTCGGAGGTGCTCATCTTGGCCGGAGCCTTGGTCATGCACTCGTCGATAATGTGGGCGATCACGCTATAGCGCTCGCCGGTGATGATGGACTCGGCGTCGTCGTCGCAATCCTGCTCGCACTGAGCGACCAGCTGCTCGACGCGAGCGGCCTTCTCCTTGGTGAGGTTGATGAGCTTGCAGGCGTCCGCGTCGCGCTCAAACAGCTTGACAGCGTAGTAGCGACGCTTGTTGGCGGGAACGCTCGCCGGCAGGTTGTTCTCGATGTGGTCCAGAACGTCCTCGATGGAGGAATCGAACTTGTGCTCCGGCACCTGGCCCTTGGAAGCAGCAGACTTCTTGACCTGCTCGAACAGCTCCTTGATACCCTTGTTTTTAAGGGCCGAGATCATCATGACCGGGCAACCGAGCTTCTTGGAAAGCTTGTCCGTGTCGATCTTGTCGCCGTTCTTCTCGACCAGGTCGGCCATGTTGAGGGCGACGACCACGGGCAGGCCGGTCTCGATAACCTGAAGCGCCAGGTACAGGTTGCGCTCGAGGTTGGTGGCATCGACCACCTGGACAACGACATCGGGCTCGCCGCTCATGAGGTAGTCGCGCGAGCACTGCTCCTCGGGGCTGTAGGGGGAAAGCGAGTAGATGCCGGGGAGGTCCGTAATCGTGACGTTCTTGTCACTCAGGAGCTTGGCTTCCTTTTTCTCAACCGTGACGCCGGGCCAGTTGCCAACGTAGCCGTTGGCGCCGGTGATCAGGTTGAAAAGCGTGGTCTTGCCGCAGTTGGGGTTACCCGCCAGCGCGACATGGATCTGAGAATCCGCCATTCAATCCTTCTTCCTTGTGTGCCCGCGCTGCTTTCTCCGCACGGGCTGGATAATGTGCTTCAACATTGCAAATTTAAGTTAGAAAAACCTAACTTTATCTGCATAAATAGTTGCCGCGGGCCCTTACTGGACCTCGACGACGGCAGCCTCCTCCTTGCGGATGGAAAGCTCGTAGCCGCGCACGTTGATCTCGACCGGATCTCCGAGCGGTGCAACCTTAACGACCTTGAACGAAGTGCCCTTGATGAGGCCCAGGTCCATAAGGTGACGGCGAAGCGCGCCCTCGCCGTGAAGCTTGACGATGGTAGAGCTCTCGCCCACCTTAACGTCACCCAACGTCTTCATATTCTTTTCCCCCTTTCAGCTTTTATGAAATGCTGCGAACTAACCGACGGTCATGATGTGCATGGCGACCTTGGTATCGATACCAAAGCGTGCGCCCAGCACGGTGACGATGATATTGGCGCCACTCGAGCTCACCACGTGAACCTCACTGCCCTCGACAAAGCCGAGGTCCTTGAGGTGGTGCTTCATGTCCTCATTGCCCTTTACACGAGACACGTGCACGGTTTCGCCCGCTTTCACCATCGAAAGCGGCATGGCCGGCATCTGCGGTCCGCAAGACATGAGTGTGCTCCTAACGTCAGTTCGTCCTCAACATCGACGCAGCAAAAGTTAACCACGTCTATGTTCGCTACAGTAAACTAGCACGTGGTTAACTTTTTGGAAAGGGTCCCTATTCAGTTTTCGAAAAAGTTTCCCATATGAAACAGGTGTGACAAGGGGACAGCCCCTTTGTCACATTGTTGCGTTTAGAGGGAGAGGTTTCTGATCGACGTGACACACGAGGCCTCGTCTACGCCCGAAATGCGGAAGATGATGTCCTCGCCGCACTCGCCGTAGAGAGCCATGAGCCCCATTACATCGCGGCCGTCGGTATGGCGATCGCCGATGCTGACCGATACGTTGCTACGATGCTTGGCAATTATGTCATAGAGCAGCGCAACCGGGCGGGCATGCAGTCCCAACGGATCTTTAATCGTCTTTGTAAACTCGACCATGTCCCCTCCCACGGCATCGCACATTCGGCCGGCAAACCCAGCCACGTGGTAGTTATTGTAGCGTTAGATGCTTGTCGAGAGCTCCTCTGAACACCTCGTGGGCAAAAAGTGGCAAATATGAGTACTGTCACCAATTTAGTAGCAGCAAAATCGAGAGCAAATTGCCTACTTTGAGCGATTCGAAGAGGTTGAAAGCCGTCAAACGCCCTTTAAAGGGGGTTATATAAATTGATTTTGAGCCTGTTTTTGCTCAGAACAGGCCGAATAATATGACACCTCTTTTGCAACGGTACTCATATTTGGCATTTTTTGACCACGGGGTCCAAAACAATGCCCCAAAACACAAGGGGGGGGCCTCGTAAGGCCCCTCCTTAGGAAAGGGAATCGATTTATTCCACAGCCGTAGATTAATCCTAGCCGCTACTCCATCATATCGAGGACGGAGGGGCGCAGCTCGCTCTCGGCGGCCTCGGGATCGGTCTCGCGCAGGCGGTTGATATAGCGGTTGTACCACATCACGGCAAGGCCCAGGAAGACAACCACACCGCCAACGTTGTAGACCAGCGTCAGCCACAGCGGCTGATCGAGCGGGATGGTGCCGCAGACAAGCACAAAGCAGAAGACCACAAGCAGGAATGCGGCAACGACCAGACCAAAGCTGCGCGAGCCCATGCGGAAGTCACGGGGAGCGGCGTCGAAGTTCTTGCGCAGCATAAAGTAGGCAAGCAGGATCAGCAGCGGCGGGAGCAGAGCAGTGGCAGCCGTCATGTTGGTGACGATCATGAGCAGGTCGTCGAGGTTACCAGATCCCAAGGCCGGGATGATCAGGATGGGGACGACGATGGCGAACTGCAGCCAAGCGGCGCGGGCGGGAATGCCGTGCTCGTTGAGCTCGACGATCTTGCTACCAAAGACGCCCTTGGGGATCTCGGTGAAGAAGACCTTGATGGGAGCAGAGGTCCACATCATGAGGGAGCCCAGCGTGGCAGCGAGAAGGATCAGGCCAATGACGCGCGTGGACACTTCCATGGGAATGCCAAAGTGGGCAAAGACAGCGCCGAATACGTCGAAGATACCGGTGGAGATGGCAACGCCGCCCTCGGGAATGAACAGGTTGACCAGCAGCGAAGCGCCTGCGTACAGAAGGCCGATGGTCAGGCCGGCGATAACGACGGTGCGCACGAAGGCCTTGACGCCGCCCTTAAGGTCGTTAAGGAACACGCCGACAGACTCAGCGCCGCCAACGCCCTGGATGATCCAGGCAAGCGTACCGAAGAAGCCCCACATAGTTGCGAAGTTGCTCATGTCGGGAGCCATGTTAGCGGGGGTAGGAGCCGTAGCGAACTCGACGCCGCCAAAGGCAGCAGCCAGGGACAGCAAGATGAACACGGCAGTCAGGCCGAGAGCCGCGGTCGAGCCGAAGGAGGAAATGGAGCCGATCCACTTAGCGCCCTTGGTCGAAACCCACGTGGCGACAGCAAAGACGACGATCTCGATAATGGTGATCCACAGCTGCGAGAGCTCGGCATTGGCACCAAAGAACACGTAGCTCGCGTAAATGATGACGTTGGGCAGGACGGACGCAAAGTAGAACAGGTTAACGAACCAGTAGCTAAATGCCGTCAGGAACGCCCAGCGACCACCCATCGAGGTCTTAACCCATGCGTATACGCCAGACTCGGAGTCCCTGTTGAGGCCGACGAACTCAGCGGTAACCAGGGTATAGGGGACAAAGTACAAAAGCGTGGCGAAGAAGAACGACGGCGCAGCTGCCAAGCCGATGGCCGCGTTG
The DNA here is from genome assembly GCF_003475665.1 of Collinsella sp. AF29-7AC. Classification (NCBI taxonomy): domain Bacteria; kingdom Bacillati; phylum Actinomycetota; class Coriobacteriia; order Coriobacteriales; family Coriobacteriaceae; genus Collinsella; species Collinsella sp. AF29-7AC. The sequence goes on along the minus strand of NZ_QRQX01000009.1, from coordinate 42,150 downwards.
TTGTTGATGATGTTCTTGATACCGAACACGGCGGCGACCGTCATGCCCAGCAGAGCGAACGAACCGATCGTTCCTCGTTTTTCAGAGCTCATAAGCCCTCCCAATCATCCGTTATATCTCATCTAAAACCGTCCGGACTGCAAGCGCAATCGTGGACGGCGCACCTGCTAAGGGGAATGGGGAAAAGGGAGTCAACAAAGCCATCCCCCTTAACGGCGCGAAGCAAACGTCCAAACGGACGAATACTACTTGTTGGGGAAGGAATAACCTTCAACCGTCACGTGCAGTACCACGACGCGGGGATCCGCGGCATCGGCCACGACACGGTAGGCCTCGTCGATCTCGACGACGGCAACGCCGCCGGCGGGAATCGTCACGGTCTCCCCCGTACCCTCAAAGCGCTCGCGATCGTCGATATCGCTGTAGGCGCGCGTGCAGGTAAGATCCGTCTTGGAAGCCACCTCGACGGTCAGGTCGCCGTCGAGCGGGGCGAGCACGGCATGGTAGCGACGGTGACCGACCAGATCGGCGGTAGCTGCCTCGTGGGCGTTCACCCACCAGTACACCAACGAGTCGCCGATGGAGTACGCCACGTCGTGCTGCAGGTCGGCAACACCATCGAGCGCCTGGCCGGTGCGCATCCACTTCTTGACAGACTTCATCTGAGCGTCGAAATCGGCGCGCGAGTTAAAGACATGCATGACTTATGCCTCCTTAATGGGTGCCAGCGCCTGAGCCAGATCGGCAGACGTCAGCGGTCGCAGGGACACCTCAAAGCTGAAGCTCTCAAAACGGGTGCGGTAGGAATCGAGTACCTCGGAACCCCAAGAGTTCGAGCCAAGGCCGAGCAGCTGGTCGTTGATGTTGACCGTGACCGTATCGCCCTTGACAAGGTCGTAGACGTGCTTGGCGTTATCGATTGCCTCGCAGCTATAGGGCCATGCCGAGAACGAGAACGGGTTGGAGGCGGCATCAGCCGGACGAGTCACCAACACGCCGTCACCGTGACTGGAGCGCAGGGCAACCCAGCGGGTACCCTCACGGTTGGCGCAGTCCTGAGGCATAACGTAGGGCGTAAACATGTCGTCGACCGTAGTGCGGTAATGACCGACCGGGTTGGCGCGCAGCGAGTCCGGATAGTTCTCGCCCGGGCCGTGGCCATACCACTCGACGGCACGATTGCAACCGGGGACCTCGAAGGAGATGCCGATGCGCGGGATGATATCCGAGTAATCGCCGTAGGGCTCGCCGGAAACCTTGAGGTCGACGCGACCGCTCGGAAGCACGGTGTAGACGAGCTCGACGCGCATGCCGAACGCGCGGACGGGAGGAGCGATACGCTGGCTCACGGTAACGACGACCGCATTGCCGTCCTGCTTCCAAGAAACCTTGCGGGTAGACGTCTGCATCACATCGATGAAGTTGTCCTTCCACAGGGAGTCATACTCCTGAGCGTGGTTGTCGACGAGCGGATGCCAAAAACCAACCTGGGGACCAGAGGCCATTACGTCGCGGCCGGATGCCTTCCACTCGCTCACGGTACCGTTGACTTTGCTGAAGGTCAGCTCGCCGTTGAGGGAGTGAATGCGGATCTCCTGCTCGGTCTCCTCGACCGTAAGCTCAGGACGAGCGGGGGCGGCGATGGCCGGCGCCGGATGGTTTGCGATGGCAAACTGGCTTGCGCCCAGCTGGAACATCGGCTCGCACCAGGCGTGAGCCGCCATGGTGTAGGCGCACACGGTCAGCAGGGTCTCGCCTACCGCGGCCTCGCGAATCACCAGTGGCAGCTGGACGGATTCGCCGGGAGCCACCGCGCCGGGCATAAGCGTCTTGCGGCACACTACATCGCCGTCTACCAGGGTCTCCGCCGACAGGCAGACATCCTCGAGGGTAGTAAACCAGCGCTTGTTCGTGACGGTCAGCTCGCCCGCCTCGGTGTCATAAGCCATGCGAACCGGGCAGATGACCTGGCCATACTCAGTGAGGCCCGGGCTCGGCTGCTGCCAAGGGAACACCATGCCATCGATGCAGAAGTTGCTGTTGTTGGGGTAATCGCCGTTGTCGCCACCATACATATCGTAAGCAACGCCGTCCTCGGTCACAGCAGCCAAACCGTGGTCGCACCATTCCCAGATAAACTGGCCTTGGATGCAATCCCAGCGATCGAAGACCTCCTGGTACTCGGACAGGCCTCCGGGGCCATTGCCCATGGAGTGGCCGTACTCGCAGTTGATGCGCGGCTTGGGGAACGGATGCTCACCAAAGTCGTTCATCTGCGACACACGGGAGTACATCGTGGAAATGACGTCGACGGTATCGGCGTTGCGGTCCTCCTCGTAATGGACCGGACGATCATCGAGCTCGTGAGCCTTGGCGTACATCGCGCGGATGTTGCAGCCATAGCCGCTCTCGTTGCCCATCGACCACATAATGATGCAGGCGTGGTTGCGCTCCTGCATCACCAGGCGCTCAATTCGGTCGACGTAGGCCGGCTCCCATGCCGGGTTGTCGGTGACCAGGGCGATATTGCCGATATTCTCGAAGCCGTGACTCTCCATATCGGTCTCGGCGACCAGCATGATGCCATACTCATCGCACAGCTCGTAGAAGCGCGGGTCATTGGCATAGTGAGAGGTGCGCACCGCGTTGATGTTGTGTCGCTTCATGAGCTCCAGGTCACGGCGCATGCGATCGAGGCCCACGGCGCGGCCCTTGTGATCGTCGTGATCGTGGCGGTTGACGCCATGCATCTTAAAGTAGGTGCCGTTGAGGTAGATATGATTGCCCTCGACCGTCACCTCGGCAAGGCCCTGGCGATGCGGAACGTACTCGCTGACCTCGTCACCGTCGTAGACCTCAAACGTAAGGTCATAGAGGAAGGGGTCCTCGGGGTTCCAGAAGTGGGCATCGGCAACGCTGCACTCGGCATGGCCGTCGACGCACTCGCCCGTAGCGACCATGTTCTCGCCATCGCTGAGCGTAAACACGACGCGGGTAGCGCCCTCGGCCACCGTATCGAGCGTGATCAGAGCGGCATCGCCCTCGCGGTGCGTGCGGAACCTAAAGTCGACCAGGTGCGCGGCGGGACGCTGCATAAGGTACACATCGCGGAAGATGCCCGAAGCCCACCACATGTCCTGATCCTCGATATAGCTGCCATCGCTGTACTGCAGGACCTTGACCGCAAACAGGTTGTCGCCCTCGACGAGCGCGTCGGTCACGTCGAACTCGGCGGACAGACGCGAGCCCTTGGTCATGCCGATAAACTGGCCGTTGACGTACAGCTCGCCATAGCTCTCGATGCCGTCGAAGCGAATGATCTCGCGGGCGCCGGCAGGAACGGCGGGAAGGTTGACGATGCGCTGGTAGACGCCCGTGGGGTCGTCGGAGGGAACGAACGGCTGATCCACCGGAAACGGGAAACCCTCGTCGGTATAGGCAAGGTTGCCATAGCCGTCTACCTGCCACAGGTGCGGAACCTCCACGTGATCCCACTCGGACTTGTACGTGGAGAGCTCCTCGTTGGAGACGGCAGCAGGCCCCTCAAAGAGGCGGAACTGCCACGAGCCAGACAGCTGGACAAACCCGCGCGACAGCTCGCGGCTGTACGTAGCAGCGAGATCGGCGGTCTCATAACCCATAAAGTACGCATGGGGTGCCAGGCGGTTCCTGTGGGTGAGCGCTTGGTTTTCCCAATCGTTAATGGCGTCCATGGTGATGCTCCTTCGTCATCGTAGTGATTCTTGTGCAACCGGTTGTCCTTATCTTACGGGCGATGCAAAAAACTGTGCAACCGGTTGTCCGCTGAACGGTCGATTTGGCCGGATTAACGGTGCAACCGGTTGTACAACCGCGACACTTATGTCACCCTGAATATCGAAACTCAACGCAAAACATCGTTCTTAAGCTCGTAGGCAACCGCCACGCCCGCTGATATCTCACCCACACGAGACGTATTCGATTGCGGCTTGGTTGCAAAACGACACCGGTCACCGGATATCATGAACGCTGTTCAGGTGCACTATAGTAAGCTGTATCCGCACCAGCCCGTATCAGTGACAACATCGACCGCATTTTCCAGGAGACGCCATGACCCAGCCAGTTCGCACCGCACCTACGCTTGCCGAGGTTGCCGCAGCTGCCGGCGTGTCGCGCTCCACGGCATCGCGCGCCCTCAACGATTCGCCCCGCATTAGCGAGGAAACCAAAAGGCGCGTCCGTGCGGCGGCCAAGAAAGTCAATTTTGTCCCCAACGCTCGCGGCCGAGCGCTCGCTGTCGGGCGCACGGAAATCATCGCCGTGCTCGTGACCGAGCCCCTGAGTGAGCTCTTCAGCGACCCCACCTATAGCGAATTTTTGAGCGGCATTACCGAGGAACTGTCGGAGTCGTCCTATCTGCCCGTTATCTTGCAGGCGTCTTCTACGCATGAGCGCAACCGCGCACGCGAGCACTTTGAGCGCCGCTCGTTCGACGCCGTGATCGACGTCTCCCCTTACAAGGGCAGCGAGCTGCTCGAGGTGCTGCGCGAGCTGGGCGTACCCACCGTGTTGTGCGGCCAGCTCGAGGGCCACCCCTATCGCGATGTGTTCTCGACAGTCTACTCTGACGACGAAGAGGGTGGACGCTTTGCGGCACTCGCTATGAAAGAGCGCGGGCGCAAAGATATCGTCGCCGTGTTGGGACCGCAAGACAACCCCGCTGTTGTCGACCGCCTGCGCGGCTACCGCACCGTCCTGGGCGAAGACCTCCCAGGCGCAAACGTTATCTATACCGGCTGGAACAGCGGAGACGGCTATCAGGCCATGCACCAGATCCTCGCGCGCGAGATTGCTTTCGATGGCGTGCTCTGCGGATCGGACCGTATCGCGGCTGGCGTCATCACCGCACTCAACGAGGCAGGTCTATCCGTTCCGGCGGACGTTTCTGTCGTCGGCTTCGACGATCACGAGATTGCGGCGCGCTGCGTCCCCGCACTCACGACCGTCCGCCAGCCCCTGCGCGAAGAAGGCCACATGGCCGCCAACATTGCGCTCGACATGATCAAGGGCGCCGAGCCCACCACCTCCGTGATGCACATGCAGCTCGTTCAGAGAGACTCGCTGTAGGAAACTGGGCCGGGCTTTTCGCCAGACAGTTGTTGCGGAAAGCCTGCCCCGTTTTGAGCGCTCATTCTGGGGCACAGTTTCCGTTAGACCGCTCAAGCGGAAACTGTGTCCCATTATTTTGCCGAATTCTGGGTCGCGCTTTCCCAGAGGACCCCCTTTGGGAAAGCGCGACCCGTTCTGGACGCAGATTCCGGGACGCACTTTCCGCAACGCCCGGTCATCCCATGCCCTCACAATCTCGGCGTATAAAAAACGAGGGATGGCACGTGTCCTTCCCTCGTTACGGGCAATATGTAGCCGCTTGCCTACATCAGGCGCAGGCTGACGTCCTTGAGCTGGGCGCCGCTAACGGCACTCGGGGCGCCCGACATGAGGTCGGAGCCGCTGGCCGTCTTGGGGAACGCCATGACGTCGCGGATGGAGTCGGAACCGGTGAGCAGCATGCACACGCGGTCCAGGCCCAGAGCGAAACCGCCCATCGGGGGCGCACCAAACTTGAGCGCCTCCATGAGGAAGCCAAACTGAGACTCGGCGCGCTCCTCGGTAAAGCCCAGGAGCTTGAGCATGGACATCTGCATCTCGGCGTTGTGGATACGCATACCGCCGCCACCGGCCTCAAAGCCGTCCATGACAAAGTCGTAGGTGCAAGAACCGGCTGCCAACGGATTGGCCTCGATCTTGGCGATGTCGGTCTCGGTCGGCAGGGTGAAGGGCTGGTGCTCGGCAGCGTAAGCCTTGCGGTCCTCGTCCCAGTGGAACAGCGGGAAGTTGACGACCCACAGGAAGTCGTGGCCCTCGCGCTTGATCTCGAGCGCGTTAGCCATGTGGGAACGCATGCCGCCCAGGATCTCGTCGGAGAGCAGGCGCGGGCCGGCGGCGAACATCACAAGGTCGCCGGGCTCGACGTCCATGCGCTCGCGCAGGGCGGCCATCTCCTCGTCCGAGAAGAACTTGACGATGGGGCTGTTGATGGAGCCGTCCTCGCGGAATGCGATCCAGGCCAGGCCCTTGGCGCCAAACGTGGAAGCCACGCCGGCAAGCTTATCGATCTTGGCGCGAGCCCAGGCACCGGCGCCCTTGGCGTTGATGGCCTTGACGACAGAGCCCTCCTCGTTCGCGGCAGTCGCAAAGACCTTGAACTTGGAGTTGGCGAAGATGTCGGTCAGGTCGACCAAGTGCATGCCATAGCGGGTATCGGGCTTGTCGGAGCCATAGGTGTCCATGGCCTCCCAGTAGTTCATGCGACGCAGCGGCGTGGGCATCTCGACACCCATGCGGCCGAAGGCATCGGCAAGAACCTCTTCGAGCGCGCTCATAACGTCGTTCTGGTCCACGAAGGACATCTCGATATCGACCTGGGTGAACTCGGGCTGACGGTCGGCACGCAAGTCCTCGTCGCGGAAGCACTTGGCAACCTGATAGTAGCGCTCGACGCCACCGACCATAAGCAGCTGCTTCAGGAGCTGCGGGGACTGCGGCAGGGCGTAGAAGTTGCCCGGCTGGATGCGGCTGGGGACGATGAAGTCGCGGGCGCCCTCGGGCGTGGACTTGAACAGGGAGGGCGTCTCGACCTCCATGAACTCACGGTTGTGCAGCGCCTCGCGAATGGCAAAGGTAAAGTCGGAGCGCAGCTTGAGGTTGGCCATCATCTCGGGACGACGAAGGTCCAGATAGCGATAGCGCAGGCGGGTGTCCTCGCTGGTCTCGATGCCGTCCTCGATCTGGAACGGCGGGGTGACGGACGTATTGAGCACCTCGGCGTGGTCGGTCAGGACCTCGATCTCGCCGGTGGCGAGCTTGGTGTTGGTGGTCTCCTCGCCACGGGCGCGCACGACGCCGTGAATCTTGATGGGCCACTCGGGACGCATGGTCTCGGCGATCTTAAAGGCGTCGCCGTCGGAGTGCTCGGGGTCGAAGGTAAGCTGCGTGATGCCCTCACGGTCGCGAAGGTCGCAGAAGATAAGGCCGCCGTGGTCGCGGCGACGGCTCACCCAACCGGTGAGGGTGACCTCTTCGCCCACGTTCTCGAAGCGAAGCTCGCCGCAGGTACGGGTGTGCATGGAATGCTCATCGATGGGACGGGTCTGGCTCATACCAGTGATCCTCCTTTATGGATCTGTGCCGCCCCGTGTCGTTCCGGGCGGCGTCGTACAGATTTGCCCAGCCTGCGTAAACCGCGCAGCCAGACATGGCGTTCTATCTTATCGCACTCGCGTCGATGTGCCGCGAAAAAGTGGCTCCTGCCCAAAGACTTGACGGAGACGAAACAATTGACGCGCCGTGACACCCGCCCGCGCTCGTCACGTGCGACAATATGCCCCAATAAAACAGCACTCGGAAAGGCCCGCCATGACTGCACGCCTCATCGTTATGGATATCGACTCCACGCTCATCAACCAGGAGGTCATCGACCTGTTGGGCGAAGAGGCCGGCGTGGGCGAGCAGGTGGCACAGATCACCGAACGCGCCATGCGCGGCGAGCTTGACTTTAAGCAGGCGCTCGAGGAGCGCGTGGGGCTGCTCGCCGGCCTGGACGAGAGCGTGTTCGAGCGCACCTTTGAGCGCGTGACATTTACCCCCGGCGCGTTGGAGCTTGTGCGCTCGGCACACAGCAAGGGTTGGAAGGTCGGCGTCGTGAGTGGCGGCTTTCACGAAGTCGCCGATAAGATCGTGGCCGCCGCGGCCATCGACTTTTGCCTGGCCAATCGTCTGGAGGTCGTGGACGGCAAGCTCACCGGTAAGTTGGCTGCCGACATTGTGACCAAGGAGTCCAAGCTCATCCAGCTGCTGGACTGGGCAGTTGAGTGCGGCGTCGATATGGCCCACACCGTCGCGATCGGCGACGGTGCCAACGACATCCCCATGATTCAGGCCGCGGGCACGGGCATCGCGTTTTGTGCCAAGCCCAAGACGCGCGAGGCCGCCCCGTTTGCCATCGACGAGCGCAATCTGATGCTCGCCATGGACATCATCCTGCGCGACTAGCCAATCCGTCTAGCAATTGAATCAGTCTGTCCTATAGTTTCCGAACAATTCTGTCTTAGTGTTCGGAAACATACCCTTTGAGTGCTAAACTTTGCGCCGTCGAAGGGAACATATATGGATAAGCGAGATCTAGAGCAGCTGCTGAGCGATGTTGCCGGCGGAGCAGTCACCCCTGCCGACGCCCTCACGCGCATCCAGACGGCTCCGACCGCCGATTTGGGCTTTGCGCAGCTAGACCTTTCGCGCGGGGTGCGCCAGGGAGCCGGCGAAGTTGTCTACGGCGCCGGTAAAACCGCCGAGCAAATTGCCGCCATTATCAAAGCATTACTCGATGCCGGCCAGGAGCGCATCCTGGTCACGCGCCTGGACGACGAAAAGGCAGCCCGCACCTCGGAGCTCCTCGGCAACGGCATCGACCTGGGATATGTCCCGGACGCCCAGCTCGCCCTGGTGGGTGGCAAGCCCTCCCCCAACGGCAACGGACGCATCGTCGTCGCCTGCGCCGGCACGAGCGACCTGCCCGTTGCCGAGGAAGCCGCGTTGACGGCCGAGTTCTACGGCAACGAGGTCGATCGCCTCTACGACGTGGGTGTCGCCGGCCTGCACCGCCTGCTCGCTCATGCTGAGGAACTTGCCCAGGCGCAGGTGGTCATCGCCATCGCCGGCATGGAGGGCGCCCTGGCGAGCGTCATCGGAGGCCTTGTGAGCTGTCCGGTCATCGCCGTCCCCACCAGCGTGGGCTATGGCGCGAACTTTGGCGGCATGGCCGCACTGCTCGCCATGCTCAACTCCTGCGCCAGCGGCGTTTCGGTCGTCAATATCGACAACGGCTTTGGCGCCGCCTATCAGGCAAGTCTTATCAATCATCTGAGCGCCGGCACGTCCTGCGCCCGCTAAGGAGCATTTCATGTCCAACCATCAGCACACGCTTATCATCGACGGCACCTCGGGCATCAGCGGCGACATGACCGTCGCGGCCCTGCTCGACCTGGGCGCCAGCGAGGAGCATCTGCGCGACCAGCTCGCCACGCTGCCGGTCGGCGGCTTTGAGATTGCCGTTACACGCGTAAACAAGCATGGCATCGACGCCTGCGACTTTGATGTTCAGCTGGCTGAGGAGCTCGAGAACCACGACCACGACATGGTCTGGCTCTACGGCAACGAAGCGGGCACCGAGCACACACATGAGCATGAGCACTACCATCATGATCATGGCGAGCACGAACACGAGCACTGCCACGAGCATGACCATGAGGCCCACGGTCATGGCCACGAGGGTCACCATCACGCCCACCACCATCACCACCGTTCTTTGGCGGATGTCACCGCCATCATCGATGACTCGCAGCTAAGCGATGGCGCCAAGCATCGCGCGCTCGCCATCTTTACCGCGCTCGCCGCCGCCGAGGCCAAGTCCCACGGCAAAACGACCGAGACCGTCATGTTCCACGAGGTGGGCGCCGTTGACTCCATCGTCGATGTCTGCTCTGTCGCCATCTGCCTCGACGACCTGGGCGTTGAGGATATTGTGGTCGAGTCGCTCTCTGAGGGCCACGGTACCATTCGTTGCGCCCACGGCCACATGCCCATTCCCGTGCCCGCCGTCGTCAACCTGTGCCAGGCAGGCAATATCGCTCTCACGCCGGCACCGGTCGCCGGCGAGCTCGTGACGCCCACGGGCGCCGCCATCGTCGCCGCGCTGCGCACGTCCGAGCACCTTCCGCTCCGTTATCGTATCGATGCCGTCGGCTACGGCGCCGGCAAGCGCCCCTACGAGGGCTGCTCCGGCACGCTCCGCTGCCTGCTCGTTCACGCGGACGCATAGCCATGGATGCCCGCAAGGAAAAAAGCCGCGCCGCCATCGTTGCAGCATTCTCCGAGCTCCTGCGCGAGGAAGATTATGGCAAGATCACCGTCGGCGACATCATCGCTCGCGCCCATGTGGGTCGGGCCACGTTCTACGGTCTCTTCAAGAGCAAGGATGACCTACTGTCCGAACTCGTGAGCGACATCTGCACCCACGCCCTCGACGACGACGGCACACCACTCGACGACCCACTCGTGCAGGTCGAGCATATTCTCAACAATCTATGGGAACGTCGCCAGGGCGTCCGAGCGCTGGTAGCCGGCGCCGGCTCACGCGTCTTCGCCGACTGCTTACGCAAGACCATCATGTCACGAGCAGCCGAAACCGTCCCCGTCGACCCCACAGGCCCCGCCGGCACCATGGACCGAAGCTTCCTACTACACCACATAGCCTCAAGCTTCGTAGGAATGGTCCAATGGTGGGCCTGGCACAACTTCCAAGCAGATAGGGCCGAAGTAGCCAAAGACTACCTATCAGCCATACAGCCCCTCTTCAGCTAAGTAAGCCCCCCATCCCAAAGCGCCATCCCAGCAAAGCGCCCATCCCTTCCCCAAGTCACGTTTTCTTGTAAGGGCACCCAAAAACAAAGCGCCCCTCCCATCCATATTCAGATATATATGTTGGGTTGCTTGTTCCAACGCGACTAAGATCCCGCAGCTGGCCGCATGGGGTAACTTCCCAGCGCATTCCGCAGGACGCAAAAAGGCTCGCCGCACGAAGTGCGCAGCGAGCCTTTTTGCATGTCCGAGGACGCGCTGGGAAGTTACCCCATGCGGACGGCGGACAACCTATGTAGCCTCAGACTAGAACATGCCCAAGAAGCCATGCACAAACAGCGCGGCCACAATAGCACCGACAAACGGCGCGATGCCAGGAACAAGCAGACCATACTTCCAGTTGTTATCGGCCTTGTTCTTAATCGGCAGCACCTGATAGGCCATGCGAGGACCAAGGTCACGAGCCTGGTTCATGGCGAAGCCGGTGATGCCGCCCATGCCCATGCCGACAGCCCAAACGATCAGGCCGACGCAGATTGCGAGCATCAGAACGTTCTCGCCGGCGCGGCTAGCGGCAGCAAGGATGGCGCTGATGAACACGAAGGTGCAGATAGCCTCGCAGAAGAAGTTACGAGCATAGTTCGTGCCCTCGGTGGTGGGGTTGGTCGAGAAGATGTTGCGCTGGGCAATGGGGTCGACGACGCCCTCGGAAGCCTTGAACTCATCGGCATACATAAACCAAGCGATCACGGCACCCACAAAGCCGCCGAGCATATCGGCAAGCATGAAGGGGATGCAGTTGCCCCACGGCACCAGGCCGACGATGCACTGGGCAAGCACCATGGCGGGGTTCATGCACACAGCGCCACCAAAGACAAACAGGCAGACCGAGATGCCAAAGGACCAGGTGGTGATGGCAAACATATGGCCGGAGCCCTGATACTTGGTGCCCTTGAGCACGGTATCGCAGTGAACACCCACGCCAAAGACGATCATGAGGGCCGTTGCGCCGAATTCGCAGAGGAGTTTGGTAAGCATAAAACCTTATCTTTCTTGTCGGTTATAAACGATTCGTTTAAGCCGCGCACTAGTGCTGTGCGACAACAACACCCAGGCCATCGGGGATGACGGCGACCTTGGCATCGGCACCCTTCATCTCAAAGGCGAGCTTGAGGGCTTCCTCGATAGTGTTGACCGGCGTCATGTGCATATCCTTGAGCATCTGGTGATCGCACAGGTCGGTGACCATGATCACAGGGTGATGCGCCAGGATGCGGGCAAAGATCTGGCTCGTCCACTGATCGGGCAGGGTCTCGTCCTTAGGACGATCGATGCAGGCGCGCTCAAACTCTGCCGGATCGTTGTCGGCGATGTTGTGATAGAAGCCCTCGCCGCCGTGACCGTCGGCACAACCGGCGACGTCGATGATCACGCCGCCCTCGGGAAGCGTGGCCTCGGCAGCGCACATGCCCTTCACAGCCTGATAGATGTTCTGATCGAGGGGGTAGCCGCCGTTAGTGGTAATGGCGATCTCGCACTCGACGGGCTCAACGCCGGCAAGGCTCTTCACGAACTCGCAGCCAGCCTCGTGCGCCTTGTGGATGTCGCCGGCAAAGGAGCCAATGACCTCGTGCTTGCCGTTGAGCACCACGTTGAGCACAAAGGCAAGGTGAGCCATCTCGGCGGCGGCAAACATGTCCTCGCTCACGTGGTTGTGGCACAGGTTGCCGGCACGCGAGTGGGAATCGTTCACAAACTGACCGTTGTGGTTGTACATGATGGTCTTGTAGCTGGCGATGCCAGGCAGGACGGACTTGCGGCTACCAGAGAAACCGGCAAAGAAGTGCGGCTCAATAAAGCCCTCGGCAAGCAGCAGATCGCAATCGGCAGCGATCTTGTTGATGATGCACTCGCCACCAGAAGGCAGGGTGCCGATCTTTTTCATCATGCTGTCGTCAGTCGCGACGTGCATAACGATTTCTTCGTTGGCAACGATCTCCTCGCCGTACTTGTTGACGAGCTCCTCGTGCGTCGACGGACGATGCATACCCGTAGCAACCAGAATGCGAACGCGCGCCTCAGGCGCAGCGGAGTGGATGTGATGCAGCAGAATAGGCATCGTCACACGAGAGGGAACGGGACGCGTATGATCGGAGCTAATGATGACAATATCCTTCTTGCCAGCACAAAGCTCCTCGAGCGAAGGCGAGCCATAAGGGTTGGCAAGCGACTCCTCTACTAGCTCCTCCTGCGATTTCGTGGTCTTAAACTCGTTTTGATGACCTTCCATCACACCCGCGAAGTTCTTATCCTCGAGCTCCAGATGCAACGTCTTGTGGTCAAACGGCAGTTCACATTCAAACAATGACGAGCGCCCTCTTCCTTTCAACTGACACACTAGATAAACCGTTGGAAGGATACGCCGCTCACCGAAAAACACCACCGTCTACCGACTCATTAACACAACGTTCATATTTGACCTACAACAAAACAACCGCGATCCCAAACAGGACCGCGGCCGGAACAGTCGTAAGGCGAGAAGCGCCAAATGCGCCACCAGGATAGACCCCCTCCAAAACGCGCGAAGCGCGCCATTCTTCTCCTCAACTCTAATCCCTGAAGACCGAGGACGAAGGGACCCGATGGGTTTCCCTCTGAATGCATTCCGCAGCATGAAGCCCCCTTATCCGCAGCTCCGAAGGAGCAGGATAAGGGGGCTTCAAGTGCGAGGACGCATTCAGAGGGAAACCCATCGGGTCCCGGTGAGAGCCACAGGGCTATCGATTACCCCGTGTTCTGCAATCCTGCCGAGACGCCGGTCACAGTCGAAAGAATCAGGCTCATGTACTCGGCCTTCTTCTCCTCGGCCATCTCGTCCTGGTTCATACGCACCTCGCGAAGGGCGCGAACCTGGGCGATGGACAGGGCGTCGACGTAGGGATTACGCACACGGACGGCGCAGCCGAGCACACGGCGGCGCTGCAGCGGCCACTCGTCACCGACGATGGCAAGGACCCACTTACGGGTGAGCTGCATCTCGGTGAAGACCTTCTCGGACAGATCCTGGCGATCGCCCAGGTGCAGGTACATCTTGGCGATGCGCTGATCGGTCTTAGCGATCGACATCTCGATGTTGTCGATAAAGGTGCGGAAGAACGGCCACTCCTGGTAGGCAGCCTTGAGCTGGTCAAGATCGCCCAGCTGCTCGCAGGCGGTACCCAGACCGTACCAAGCGGCCAGGTTAATGCGAGCCTGGCTCCAGCTGAAGATCCACGGAATGGTACGCAGGTCGTCGAGCGACTTGGCACCCAAACCGCGCTTGGCGGGACGCGAGCCGATCGGCAGTAGACCGACCTCGGTCAGCGGCGTCACGGTCGAGAACCACGGCGTGAAGTCCTCGGTGTTCAGCAGGTCCAGATAGCGCTCGTGGCTTGCGGCGTTGAGCTTCTCGGCCATATCCCAGAACTTCTGCGTGGTCTCGGTGTTGGTCTTCTCGACACTCGGGGCCGACTGCAAAAGCGTTGCGGCGGCAACGGACTCAACATGGCGCTGAGCCAGCGTGCGGTTGCCGTAACGGGCAAAGATGACTTCGCCCTGCTCGGTGAGCTTAAAGAAGCAGTTGACCGAACCCTTGGGCTGCGCCAGCACGGCCTTGTTGGCCGGGCCGCCACCACGGCCCACGGCACCGCCGCGACCGTGCATGAGCACCAAGTCGATATCGTTTTTCTCGGCCCACTTGGCAATACGTTCCTGCGCGGAGTGCAGCGCGAGCATAGCCGTGGTAGGACCGGCATCCTTGGAGGAGTCGGAGTAGCCCAGCATGACCTCCATGCGGCGGTTGGTCTGGGCAAGGCGCTTTTGCACCACGGGCAGCGTAAGCATCTGGTCGAGCACGTCGACGCAGCCCTCGAGGTCCTCGAGCTGCTCGAACAGCGGGATCACGTCGAGCTCGGGGACATCCTCCTCGTGTGCAAAGGACAGGTGGGCAAGCTCAAAGACGTCGGCCACATGCTGGGCGCTCTTGGTAAACGAGATGATGTAGCGATGCGCCATCTTCTTGCCGTAGCGCTTCTGGATGGAGCCGATAGCACGGAAGGTATCGATGACCTCACGTGTCATGGGCTGCAGGTCGCCATGGATACCGTTCTCGTGGATATCCTTGAGGGCGCGGGCGTGCACCACAGAGTGCTGACGGAACTCCATCTCGACCATATGGAAGCCGAAGGACTCGACCTGCCAGATGATGGTCTGGACCGGGCCGTAGGCAGCACGGACAGCACCGCAAGCGGCCAGCGAGCGCTGGACGACGCGCAGGTCATCCAGGAACTCATCGGCGCTGTGGTACATGGTGTCGGTGATGCGACGGACGGTGGCGTTGAGTCGGTCTGCCATGACGAGCATGACGGCGCGATGCGGCTCGTGCTCGGAGATCAGCTCGGCGCGTGCCGTGTACTGGGTGCTCATCTCGACCTGATGGTTCCACAGGTTGATGAGCTCGGCAGACGGCTTGCTGTAGGTGGCCTCGAGCGTGAGGTTGCGGCCGATGCGGCGGCACTTGTCCTCGAGCTTGAGCACCATATGGGTGAAATACTTGGCGGCGACCTCACGGCTCACCTTGGCGGTGACGTTGGGGTTACCGTCGCGGTCGGAACCGATCCAGCTGCCGGGATGGAAGAACGCCGGGCACAGCGGCGGCACGGTACCGGCCTTGTCGCCCAGCACCCAGTCGTCAAAACGACGATAGATGACGGGAATGACGTCGAACAGCGTGTTATCGAAGATGTCGATGATGGTATCGGCTTCCTCGACCGGCGTGGGCTTCTTGAGCGCGATGGGGCTCGTACGCACCAGGGCGTCAATCTCCTGCAGCATATGGCGCTCGTTCTCCACCAGGTCGGAGCCGCCCAGACGCGGACGCTCCTCCAGCAGGTTGGAGATACGGCGAATCTTGCCCTCGACGGCCTTGCGACGGGCTTCGGTGGGATGTGCGGTAAAGACAGGGTGGAACTCAAGCTTGCCGAGCAGCTCGTTGGCACCCTCGACACCCATCTCGTTTACCAACTGGTGATAGGCGACGGTGAGTTCGTTGGCGGGATCGACCTCGGTATCGGTCGACGCACCGGCCTCGCGCTCGCGCAGCTGCGCCACACGGTAGTTCTCCTCCGACAGGTTTGCCAGATGGAAGAAGCTCGTAAAGGCGCGGACGATAACCTGCTGCTTATCGAGCGGCAGACTGTCGATCAGATCAACGACCTCGCGAAACGCCACGGCGGTGGGCTCGTCGGCAGTGGGCACGCCCTGCTCGTCGACGGACTCGTCGGCAGCACGGGTGCCGGGGTTTCCGGCATTGGCCACAATCTCGGCTGTCAAAATCTTGTCGAACAGGTCCGCGATCTCGGGATCATACTCGCTAAGCACACGGCGCTCCAGGCGCAAGAACAGCGCCAGATTGTCGCGCAGCTCCTCGGGGATCTCGATCTCGGCGAGACGCTCCTTGGATTCGGCATTCGAGCCGATTCGGTTAACGAGGCGGTTGACCACGGCAGCGACGCGCGCCGCGGCTTCGGGTACAGACTGGTTGCTTAGGTTCTCAGCCACGTTTCCTCCCATTCCTCCTTCTATGCACGTAACATGCGGTATTTATTATAGGCACTCGGCAAAAACTTTCGACGCTGATTGCGCTTTACCACACAAAAGTATTTTCTGCATTGCAAGGCTTTTTGCCCCAAATGGTCGTATTTCTCGGTGGACGGCATATGCAAACGGGGGCATTCCGCATAAATGCGAAACACCCCCGTAACAATCGCTCTCAATGAGCTGGGCACCTCAGCGGCACTACAGCTCAACAATCATGCGCTACAGGCGCTCGCGAACCGCCTCGACCACGTTGGCCAGATCGACGAGGGCCTCGTCATGGCTCTCCATGTCGCGCACCTTGACCTTGCCGGCGGCAAGCTCGTCGCCACCCAGGACCAAAATGAGCTTGGCGCCAACCTTGTCGGCCTGCTTAAACTGAGCTTTGAGCGAACGACCCTGGTAGTCGGCCTCGGTCACGATGCCAGCGGCGCGAAGCTCCTGCGTGATGGCAAAGACGTTCTGGCGCAGCTCCTTGCCGGCATTGGCGACGTAGACGCACGGGGCCTCCTCGGCACCCAGGTCGCTGCCAAAGGCCTGCAGGGCCAGCAGCGCACGCTCAAAACCGACGGCAAAGCCGACGCCTGCCGTGGGCTTGCCACCCTCGAGCTCGACCAAGCCGTCATAGCGACCGCCGCCACCGATGGAGCCGACGCCGGCGCCGGGAGCCTCGACCTCAAAGACGGTACGGGTGTAGTAGTCCAAGCCACGCACCAAGGTGGGATCCTCGACATACTCGATACCCGCCGCATCCAAATAGCGCTTGACCTGCTCGTAGTGCTCGCGGCACTCATCGCACAAGTTGTCGCCCATCAGCGGTGCGTCGGCCATGATCTCGCGGCAGTGGTCGTTCTTGCAGTCGAAGGCACGCAGCGGATTGAGCTCGGCGCGCTCGCGGCACTCGTCGCACATCTCGTCGGCGTGATCGAGGATAAACTGCTTGACCTGCTCGCGATAGGCCGGGCGGCATTGGGCATCGCCCATCGAGTTAATGAGCAGACGGAGCTTGGAAAGATCGAAACCCAGGCGCTTGTAGAACTCCATGAGCATGATGATGCACTCGGCGTCTGCTGCCGGATCGGGAGCGCCGAGCCACTCGATGCCCACCTGGTGGAACTGGCGCAGGCGACCCTTCTGGGGACGCTCGCCACGGAACATGGCCTCGGCATAATAAGCCTTAAACGGCGTGGAGCCCTGGGGCACCAGGTTGTTCTCCACGACGGCGCGCACCACACCGGCCGTGCCCTCGGGACGAAGCGCCAGGCGCTGCTTGGGCTTGAGCTTGCTATCGGTGCCCTCAGCAAAGACGCGCTCCAGGTTGGCGCCGCTAAAGACGCGGAACATCTCCTTGCGCACGACGTCGGTCGACTGGCCGATGCCGTGGACAAAGACGTCCACCTGCTCGATCGCGGGCGTCTCGATGGGCTTAAAGCCAAACGGCTCGAACACGCCGGCAGCGATCTGCTGCATCTTTTGCCAAGCGCGCATCTCGGCGCCGATAAGGTCGCGGGTTCCCTCCGCCTTCTGTGCCTGCATGGGCAAACACCTTTCTTTTGTATCGCGTCATAGGTAGTGGTCATTATACGGCACAAACACAAACAGCGGCGGTGCATCTGACCGAACGAGGGTATGGGGACTCGTTCGGCCAGATGCACCGCCGCGGTGTGCAATCTGCAATCCTTCCGCCTCTTCGGATCACAAAATCCGTTGGACGGAAAGACTTCGGGTCATCTCTTGAGCCCGTGGCTGCATGGGAAACCGAATGACGGTACGAGCATCCATTCGGCTTCCAAGGCAGCCACGGACAAAACGGGGCAAAGAGCTACGAGCGACGTCGTCCCTACTCCCCCGCCACGCTCGCGCGCAGCTTAGCCGCGATGGGCTCAGACGCCAGCAGGAACACCAGCATTGCCACCGAGCACGCCAGGCACACGATCCATGTGCTCGTAAAGGAGCCCGTGGCATCGAACAGTATTCCCGAGACGATGGCGCCCACCGTGCCGCCAACCATCTCGAGCGAGGTGATGGTGCCCGTTACCTTACCCAGGTCGGCCATGCCAAACTGCTTGGAAGCCGCGATCGTGGGCGTGATGGTGCCCATGCACGTTCCAACACCAGGGCTCACAGCGGCGACAATAGGACCGAGGTCCGTCGTCGGGAAGCACAGCGCCACGCAGGCGATAATGCACGCAACGGAGCCAAGGATATTGCCAAAGCGCAGGCCAAAGCGGTCATAGATTGCACCGAGCGAAATCTTGGCAATAACGACGGTGACCATGTAGGCCGAAAGTACGGTACCCGCCCACATGGGATCGTGGCCTCCCGTGACAATCTTGGCGCCGTTGACGGTAACACTCGTCATGTTGGTAACCTGGTTGGGCAGGATGGCGCCATTGACCAAGCCCATAAAGAGGAAGGCAACGACGAGCAGCCAAAACGCCGGGCTCTTCTTGATACGCGACCAGCCGACGCTAACCTCGGGCGCCGTGTGCTCGTCCTTGTCGCCAGCCGTCGAGACGGACGGATCGCCCGGGTTCTCGCCGAGCGGCTTAAGGCCAATCTCGGAAGGCTTGGTGCGGAAGGAATACGCCGTGATGGGCAGCGCCGCCACCATGCAGACGGCGGCAAGCACCAGAAAGGCGGAGCGCCAACCCACGCTCACGATAAGTGAACTCACAATCGGCGAAAGGATGGCACCGCCAAAGCCCGAGCCCGAAAGCGCGATGGAGATGGCAAGACCGCGCTTGGCGGTAAACCAATTAGCGGTCACCAGGCTAATAAGCAGACGGGTCGATGCGACGGCGAAGCAGCCCGAGACGGCAAAGAGCACGTAGACCTGCCACAGCTCACCGACAAAGCTCATGCCCACGAGCACCGCCGAGGTGGCGATGACGGTAAGCGAACCCAAAATACGACCACTAACCTTGTCGGCAACATGGCCAATGACAAGCGATCCGATAACGCTCACCACCGTGGAGATCGCATTGGAGATGTTGTACTGCGCAAGAGATATCCCCAAGTCGCTGACGATGAGCGGCTGGAACAGGCTCATGCAGTTGACGAAAATGGTGTAGCACGTGGCCATGATCACAAAGCCGGAGGCCACCACGAGCCAGCCGGGGAAGAACTTACGTTGCTGAGACATACTGTTCCTTTTTAAGCAAACGAGTAGCAAGATTGGGTGCTACCGGTGGTCGGCGATGTAGCCCAAAGCGACGGCGGCATAAGCCGCGGCGCCAAGGGGAAGCTCGGCATCGCTAAAACGTGCCTTGGGATGATGCTGAGCAAAATGCTCGTCCGTATCAGTCACAGCAGCGCCCACGGTAAAGTACGCGCTCGGGATCTCGCTCGAGATCAACGCGAAGTCCTCGCTCGCCATGGCGTGGAACAGCGGCAGGAAGGCGGACTTGGGCAGCACCGCGCCCACGTAGCCAAGCGACGCCTGCGTCATGCCGTCGTCGAGTACGAGCGGGGGAACATCCGAGAGTGTCTCGATAGTCGCCGGCGTACGATAGGTCGTGGCAACGCCTTTGACGACCTCCGCGATGCGGGCCTTGAGGTGCTCCATGAGCTCGACATCGAAGCCACGCAGCGTTCCCTCGAGCACACAAGTATCAGGGATGACATTTGCGGCCTGACCGCCGGCGAACTTGCCAACGGTAAGCGCGACCTCCTTGGCCGCCGGCACTTCGCGAGCGATAAGCTCCTGAAGTGCCAGATGCACGTGCACACCCGCCGTAATGGGGTCGATGCAGATCTCGGGGCTCGAGCCATGACCGCCCTTGCCCTGCAGCGTGATGCGGAAACCGTACACGCCCGAGAGCGCCGGACTGCCGTAAAGCACCAGGCCAAGCGGCGACTGGCTATTGACATGCATGGCAAAGGCGGCCTGGGGACGCGGGTTCTGCAGCAGACCGTCGGCGATGGCGGCGCGGGCACCCTCAAAGGTTTCCTCGCCCGGCTGGAACAGCAACTTAACCGTGGCGTTGGCGTCGACAAGTGCAGACTCGCGGGTCTTGAGCAGGCGCGCCGCTCCAAGCAACGCCGTCGCGTGCATATCGTGTCCACATGCGTGCATGCAGCCGTTCGTAGAGGCGAAAGGCTCGCCTGACTCTTCGGCAACGGGCAGGGCATCCATGTCGCCACGGAGCATGATGACCGTACCGGCCTGTTCGTCCGTGCAGACGCCATTGCCCTGGGCCGCGGCGGCACCGGCGCCGACAAGGCCCACGACACAGGAACCATCGACGAGCGTGGCAAATGGGATTTCCATCTCGGTCAGGCGCGCTTGAATATACGCAGAGGTCTGTGGGAGGCTATTACCCAGCTCGGGCATCTGGTGTAAATCGTGTCGCCACGCAGCGAGCTCGTCTGCAAAAGCCTGAGCTTCTGCAACGAGACCGTCACCGATAGCGGCCTGCGCCGCTGCAGTGGCCTTGGGCGCTGATTGCGGTTGAAGATCGGACTGAGCTGGTGCCATAAATGCCCTCCAGTAACGTTTTTGCAGTAAGTACTTTGATAGCGTAAAGTGCAAGGTACAACTTTAAAGGCGAGGCATAAAAAAACGCCGCCCCAGGAGGGCGGCGCAACAAGTTGTTTACAATTGCGGGCGCGGCTTTCGACGCAAAAAATCGAAGTGGGTCTCGCTCAAGATAATCGACAGGAAGATAAGCACAAAGCCGGCGAGCAGGCGCGAGGTGAGCGCCTCCCCCATCAGCAGCACCGAAAACAACACGCCCGAAGGCGACTCCATCGAAAGGAGCAGCGAGCCCGTCGAGGCCGGGACATGTGCCAGGCCGACGTTTTGGATGAGCAGAGCCACGCATGTGCAGCCCACCGAGAGAAACGCCATCACACAGATAAAATTCGGCGTCCACACGGACAGAGGCGCCTGGGTCTCGAATAGCAGCGACGAGATCAGGCTCAGCACGCCATTGCCCACAAACATCCAAAACGTGATGACGTTGATGTCCATTTTGCGACCGTACTTGGCGGTCACCGCCATCTGGATGGCGAAGAAAACCGCGCCGCCCAGCGTAATGGCATCGCCGATGTTGAACTCGACGCTATCAAGCGCCACCAGGCCAATGCCCGCCAAGCACAGCAGTGCCGCGCCCAGATTATAGCGGGTGAGTTTTTCGCCGCTCAGAAAATAGCTCGCAAAGGGCACGAGGATGCAGTACGTACCCGTCAAAAACGCGTTCTTGCCCGCCGTGGTGTGCGCCAGACCGACCGTCTGCAGGACGTAGGCGGCCCACATAAGTGTGCCCATTCCAAGTCCGACGATAAGATTGCGGGCGTTGAGGTGCGCGATGATGCGCTTGTGGAAGATGACAAACATGACCAACGCCGCAGGCAGAAAGCGCACGTAGAGCAGTTCAAACACCGGAATGGTGTCGAGCGCGTCCTTCATAGTGGTAAAGGAGTAACCCCAGATAATCGCCACCGAAAGCAGTAGAACTTTCCAGAACAACGGCGAACGAGCACCGGCACCACGGGAGGTGCCGCCCGCACCCAGGTCCTCGCGAGCCACAGGGCCATCGGGCATCATTTCGATATTGTCAGTGACATGCTGGGGCATAGGGCATCCTCGCGCTCAATCTGGGCGTGGTGTCCGCACGCGCGTGACCGCATGCCGCCTCATGGTCAAATAAAAACAGGGCGCACCGGACCCCCGGCACGCCCCGCTACTGTAGCAACAACCAAGCAGCCCATGCAATTCACTCAACTAAAGCGTCGGAACAGAAATCCTCGATGTTCCGACGGCGTTTACGTTGCTGTATTAAATCAATTTGGTCGACTCCAGCTTTTCGATGATCCAGTCGTTGGCTTTGATGACCGGGCGGCGGAAGACGACGCCAAGGGCCAGCGACGGAATCAGGTAGCTCGCCAGAATGCCCAGCTCAATCCAGTACTCCATATGGTAGGCACCGGCCATGGCAGCGTGCATGGCGTTGATGCCATGAGTGAACGGCAGGAACGGATAGATTGCCTGGAACACGGGGCCGGTCATCTCGATGGGGAACGTGCCGCCCGAACCGCCGACCTGCATGACCAGCAGCACGACAGCGAGCGCCTTGCCGATATCGCCAAACGAAACCGTAAGCGTATAGACGATATTGGAGAACACGAGACTCGCGACCCAGCCCGCCAGCACAAACTGCAGCGGGTTGTCGCACTGAATGCCAAAGAACAGAATGTCGCCCGCGCACACGAGCGTTGCCTGCAGCAGGGCCAAACCGCCAAAGAACAGGTAACGGCCCAGATAGATCTCGTGCAGGCGTACGGGGACGAGCTCGTTGATAAGCTCATCGTCAACCGAGACCTTCATCATGGCCGCCAGTACAATCGAGCCGACCCACAGCGACAGAATCGTGTAGAACGGTGCCATGGCCGAACCGTAGTTGCGGATCGGATAGACCGGTTTGCGGTCAAGCGCAACGGGGCCAGAAAGCGACACGGCCAGACCCTCGGGATCGTTGCCGATCATCGTCTTGATCGTGGCCAGATCGTCCGACATAAGAGCACCGTCGAGCTCGTCCTTGAAAGCGCTAATCTTGTCCGACGCCTCACCCAGTTGGTCAGAAGCCTTGTTGACGAGCTTTGCGGCTTTGGACAGACCCTTCGCGAGCGAACCAGAGGCGTCGGTCAGACCGCTCACGGCGCTATCCAAGTCGCCCGAGATACCGTTCAGGGAATCCAGAACGCCCGAAATGGTCTTCTTGAGCTCCTTGGCCTTAACCGAGAACGTGGAATCATAGTCGGACTTGGCTCCCGAGATACCCGCCTTGGCATCGGCGATTGCCTGGTCGACCTCGGCACGCGAGTTGTTGACCTCCGCCATGCCGTCCGAAAGGGACTTTGCGGTCGCCGTCAGGTCCTTCGCATTGTTGCGGTACTCAACGGCGATTCTGCCCAGCGACGTAGCAGCGGACTTGAGACCGTCTTTGAGCTTGTCATCACTCACCTGGTCGGCAAGGCTGCGGAGCCGATCGGCCATCGCATCGATATCGTCAGCACGCGTATTGAGCGCCGCTGCGGCTTCGTTGAGCTGAGACACCGTAAGGTCAACATGCTGATTCGCGGCATCGAATGCCTTCGCAAGCTCGGCGGACACATTGTCGAACGAACCCGCGCTTCCATCGATCGCGGCATCGATGGCATCGTTTGCCGCCTTAAGCGCTTCTTTGGAATCATCGATGCCGCTTTTGGCATGTTCCATGAGCTGCTTCGTCGACTCATCAACGGTGCCCGTCTGCTTGAGCATGCCGCCCGCCGATATCAGTGAATCGGACGTAGAGCTCAATATGCCCGCGAGCGACGTCGCGCTCGCCTGAACGTCCTGCAGGTCCTCGACCGAATCGCCCAGCGTAGAGGAAAGATTGGCGATAAAGTTGCTCACCTGATCGGTGCTCATGTAATCGAGCAGGCTGGACACGGTCTTAAGGCCGATGGTCGTGATGGTCTTGGTAAAGGTCTCGTTGACCTGACTCTGGACGGCGCTCGAGCCCTTTTCAGTCACGATCTGTGCGATGGCGTTGGCCTTCTGGTTCTCGTAGAACTCGATATCGGCGTGCTTCACCTCGGTCGAGAAAAGCGTCATCATGTCGGCGCTAAACGTCTTGGGGATAACGACGGCGGCATAGTATGCGCCCGACTTAACGCCCTCAATCGCCTTATCGCGGTCGTTGAGGACAACCCAGTCAAAGTTCTCGTTACCGCGCAGGGTCGCCGTCACGTTTTCACCCACGTTGATCTCGACGGGAATCAGGTCGCTCTCGTAGCCCTCATCGGTGTTGACCACTGCAATCTTAAGGTTGCCGGTATTGCCGTACGGATCCCAGCTGCCGGCGATGTTAAACCACGCGTACAGGCACGGCACGATAATGAGGCCCATCACGACGACCATGCCGATCACGGAGCGAGACACGTTTTGGACATCACGCTTAAACAGGTGCAGGATGTTCTTCATTTATGCCTCACCTCCTTTAGAGTGCTTGCCAAGCGGGGTGGTATCTCCATCATTTGTAGCTGTGCTGTCGCTGCCCTGAGATTTACGATGCGCACCGATATGCGGCAGACGGCTCGTGGGCTGTTCGCTGTCCTTGGTGCCCCGCTCGCTGGCGTTGAGACCAAACATGCGACGGGCGGCAGGGATGGCAGCCGTGTGCTCGCGCATCTCGCGGCGAAGATCCTCATCCGAAAGCGCCGAGATGCGCATCTGGGTGTTGAGGCTTGCACGGATGTACTCGATGTTGATGAGCCAGCCGCAGATGGCAATGACCGAGATAATCCAGATAACCAGCAGAATGATCTTGCCATTGTTGTCGATATCGAGAACCGTCGACAGAATGAAGAGCAGCACCTGCACGCCGACTACAGCAGCGAAACCGCCCTTGATGTAGTACGGGTAGCGATGCTCAAAGGCGACCGCATGATCGAGCAGTTCGCGACGGTACGAATCCGAATCGAGCATGACGCGCATGGCCGTACGCAGCGAATAACGTTGGCGCGGCAGGTCGTTGGACTCGCAGATCATGAGGCCCGTCGTGGAAAGCTGCTTATCAAAGAGCAGATTGAGGTTGAGCAGCAACGGGCGCAGCTGCAGACCGATAAAGAGCGCGATGATAAGGAACACGCCCAGGATGCACAGGTTGAACAGGTAGTTGAACGAATACATGCCACCGACGGTCTCGCGCAGCAGGTTGATGCCATAGGTGAAGGGCAGCAGCGGATGCAGCCATTGGAAGAAGCCGGGCATCATCTCGATGGGATACATGCCCGACGAGCCGGGGATCTGCACAATGACGAGGATGACGCCAATGGCTTTACCGATATGCTTAAAGGTGGTGGACAGCGCATAGATGATATTGACGTAGGTGAACGAGATAGCGATGCCGCCCAGCACAAAGAGCAGCGGATTGACGCACTGAACGCCAATGACTAGGTCGCCCACCGTAACGATGATGGCCTGGAACGCGCCCAGGATCACCAGTAGCAGCCAGCGGCCAAAGTAGCCCTGACGCGCCGTAAAGCTACCGATGCCCTCGCGGTCGACCTCGAGTTTGTAGATAGCGATGAGCACATAGCCGCCTACCCACAGCGCCAGATTGGTGTAGAAGGGCGCGATGCCCGAGCCAAAGCTCTTGACCGGATAGATTGACTTGGATGTCAGCTCAACCGGAGATGCCATGAAATCTGCCACGTCATTGACGTCGACGTCCATGAGGTCGGCTAACTCGCCCATAGACCCAGAGGTCTGCAACGCCGCAATGTCATTGGCGGCGGTCGCGAGCTTGTCCTGAACCTTGGCAAGGGAGGCGTCGGTTTGGGACAGCGTGGTCTTTGCCTGCTTGAGCGTGGCGCCGAGCTGCGCCAGCGTGCCGCGCGCGCTCGCTATCGTGGGGGTCATACCCGATACAATGCCGGTCAAATCGCCCGAAACGGCGGCAAAGGAGTCAAGCGCGCTCGAAGCCTTCGGAAGTGCGTTCTGACCCAGATCGGTCTGAGCCTGACCGAGGTTAGCCGTACCGGTCTGAATTGCCGCGTTGAGTGCGTTGCTCGCGTTCGAGACGGCCGTGGCGTCATTTGCCATGGCGCTCGACTGCGCAGAAAGGCCATCCTTGATGCTCTGCAGCTTCTGGTTTTGCTCGCGAAGCGAATCGATGGTCGATACAATGCGCGCGTCAATTTCCTCGGAACCTGTCGACGTGTCATTAACGAGAATCTCCAAGTGCCCGATAACGGCCTTATTGTGATCGATCGTCGCCTGGAGAGACTCGAGCGAGTTGTCGATGCGGGTGGTCGTAGATGTGACCGTACCCGTTAGCTTGCCAATCGCAGCGTTCGCGGAGGCTGACGTCTTGGTGAGTGCAAGGCTACCTTCCGAGAGTGCCTTGGAGAGCGAGGTGATAGAGTTGCCCGCCGTGGCGCGAGCCTCGCCCAGCAGGTCGTTGCCCTGGGAGATCGCCTGCGTTAGAGAGGGCGCCTGCCCCTGCAGGCCCGCCAGCGCAGCATCGGCCGAAGCAATCGAGCTGCTCGTCTTGTCGATGGCGGTGTTCATGTCGCCGATGGAATCGCGTACTTCGCCCAGGGTATCAGACGCCTCGGACACCGAGCCCGCCAGCGAATCCCGGGTCTGGGTCGCCTTGTCTTTAAGGTCGATGCCAGCATCTTTGGCAATGCCCGCGACGGTCTCGCCCACCGTGGAGACAAACTCCGAGTTGATCTGCTCCTCGATGGTATTGGCACCAGTGTCGGTGACCTTGGGCGCAATAGCGCTCTTCTTCTCGTTGACGTAATAGGTGAGCTTCGGCTGATGGTAATTGCCATCGAGCATCGAAACAAGATTGTCGGAGAAGTTCTTGGGGATTACGATGGCCGCATAGTACTCACCACTCTCGACGCCCTCTTTGGCATCGGCGGCCGAATCGACGAAGGTCCAGCCCAGCTGATCGTTCTCCTTGAGCTGATCGACGACCTGGTCGCCCGCGTTGAGCTCGCCCACCAAGTCATTCTGAGTGCCCTGATCGTTGTTGGCGATGGCAATCTTGATACCTTGGGTGTTTCCGTACGGATCCCAGTTTGCCACGATGTTGTACCAGGCATACAGCGAGGGGATAACGCACACGCCCAGGGTAACCACCAAGGCGACGGGGTTCACAAGCAGTCGCTTAATGTCGCGCTTGAATATCGCAAAGGAGACCTTTGCGTTGGATAGTTTGCTGCCGAGACTCACGCTTGGACCATCCATCCTGTCGTTGAATCGAATCGTACTATCGACAACCATTGTACGTAGGCGCTTTAGTGCCTCGCGGCACAATGGTGCTGAGTTTTGCGGGTAGCAATATACTACGAAGATGAGTTAGTGTACAGTTGTACAGTATCTTTAATTTCAGCAGGTCACAAAACCACAGCCCGCACAAATTAGCAATCCGAATAGTCATTGGGAACGTTCTTAAACGACTAGTCAAACAAGAACGTCCCCGATGACTACTTAGGGCCACGAAAGCGTCGCAGGTTGAGCATAAGTCAGCGAAAACGCCCCTGAGCGAGCAAGGTGACGTGAAAGAGGAGGGAAGCGTACTTTGGTACGCGACCGACGATTGAACGTCAGATTGCCGCTTAGGGGCGTTTGCAGCGTCGACCGGTCCGTCGTTCGTTAGAACGACGGAACCAATAGGTTCGTTAGAACGGCGGACCCAAAGGCGTAACTACTTAACTACATCAAGTTGCAAACAGCCGCCGCGAAGGCAACGGGGTCCTCGGGGAGGATACCCTCGACCAGCAGGGCCTGATCGTAGAGCAGGCCGGAGTACTGCTTGATCTTGTCGGCGTCACCTGCCTTCTGGGCAGCGACAAGCTTGTCAAAGACCGGGTGCTTGGCGTTGAGCTCGAGCACGCGCTGGCTCTTGGGCATGCCGTCGGGCGCGCCCTCGGGCCCCTTCTGGAGCACCTTCTCCATCTCGAGCGAAAGCGGACCCTCGGTGGTGATGCAAGCGGGGGCATCGGTCAGGCGCGCGGAGACGGCAACTTTCTCGACCTTGTCACCGAGCGCCTCCTTCATAGCGCTAAAGAGGTCCTCGTTTTCCTTGGTGGCGTCCTCGGCCTCCTTCTTCTCGTCCTCGGTCGCCAGATCAAGATCGCCAGTCGCAACGTTCTTGAGCTCCAGGTGACGATCCTCGACCTCGGGCTCGGCACCGTCGGCAACGGCCTTTTCGGCAGCCTCGCGGGCGGCGTCGTCCTCGTAGATCTTGGGCATATCGGCGGCCACGTACTCACGCATAGCCTGGAACGTGAACTCATCCACATCCTGCGTCAGCAACAGCACGTCATAGCCGCGCTCGAGCACGCCCTTTACCACGGGCATCTTGGCCAAGCGCTCACGCGAGTCGCCGGCGGCGTAGTAGATGGCCTTCTGATCCTCGGGCATGCCCTTGGCATACTCGGCCAGGGTAATCATCTTCTGCTCCTTGGCAGACCAGAACAGTAGCAGGTCGGCGAGCTCATCGGCCTTCATGCCATAGCTCGAGTAGATGCCGTACTTAAGGCCGCGGCCAAAGTTCTCAAAGAACTTCTCGTAGGCCTCGCGGTCGTTGTCGCGCATGTCCTCAAGATCGGCAGTGATCTTCTTCTCGACACGCTTGGCAATGGCCTTGAGCTGACGGTTCTGTTGCAGCGTCTCACGCGAGATGTTGAGCGTCACGTCGGCAGAGTCCACGACACCGCGCACAAAGTTGTAGTAGTCGGGCAGCAGGTCGTCGCACTTCTCCATAATCAGCACGTTGGAACTGTAGAGCGCCAGGCCCTTCTCGTAGTCCTTGCTGTACAGATCGAACGGGGCGCGACCCGGCACAAACAGCAGCGCATCGTACTCAAGCGTACCCTCGGCATGGAAGCTGATAGTGCGCGCGGGATCGTCAAAGTCGTGGAACGTGGACTTGTAGAACTCGTTGTAATCCTTCTGCTCAACGTCGGAGCTGCGCTTTTTCCAGATCGGCGTCATGGAGTTGATGGTCTCGAGCTCCTGGTAGTCCTCGTACTCGGGCTTGTAGTCGTCGCCGGCGTCCTCGGGCTTGGGTTTCTGGCGGCTCTTGCTCACCATCATCTGAATCGGGTAGCGCACATAGTTGCTGTACTGCTGAATCAGGCTCTTGAGGCCCCACTCGGTCAGGAAGCGATCGTAGGTCTCGGCCTCGCCGTCGGCGTCGAGCTTCTCGTTCTCGCGCAGCGTCAGGATGACATCGGTGCCGTGCTCGGCGCGCTCGCCGTCTTCGATGGTGTAACCCTCAAGACCATCAGACTCCCACACGTGAGCGGTGTCCTCGCCATAGGCGCGGCTGACAACCTTTACGTGGCTGGCAACCATAAAGGCAGAGTAGAAGCCCACGCCAAACTGGCCGATGATGTCGACATCGGAGCCCTGTTGCTCGGCGTTCTCGGTCTTAAACTCCTCGGAGCCGGAATGGGCGATGGTGCCCAGATTGCGCTCGAGCTCCTCGGCGGTCATGCCAATGCCGTTATCCGAGATGGTAATGGTGCGGGCGTCTTTATCAAAAGAGACGCGAATAGCCAGGTCGCCCTGGTCGAGCTTGACACTCGGGTCCTGCAGGCTCTTAAAGTTGAGCTTGTCGACGGCGTCGCTCGCGTTGGAGATAAGCTCGCGCAGGAAGATTTCCTTATTGGTGTAGATGGAGTTGATCATGAGGTCGAGCAGTTTTTTGCTCTCGGTCTTAAATTGACGCATGTGCAGTCCTTTCGCGCTACCCCCGTCCGCAAAAACGGCCCGGTTGCCCGAGCCGCATCGCAGACCTGCTATGTCCAGACTTAGATTTTATAACCCATTAGCGCGCATATATACATACGGAATCGAAAAACTGTATGTCCAAACGCTCTGATGCGCCAATTGCCAAGGAGTGTCCCCGACTGCCGGCAGGAAAGGAACGTCCCTATCTGCCATCTACGCGCTTGGCCATCCAAACATGGGGCTGGCCCTCGTCTTCGTAGTCCACCGGGGCAATCTGCGTGTAACCCGCCTTGGCATAGAGCGGCAGCACGTATTCCTGCGCGTGCAGCTTAATGAGCTTGGCGCCGGCATCACGCGCGCACGTATCACTGGCCTCGACAATCTTGCTCGCCAAACCGCGACGGCGCATGCTCGGCAGCACGGCCACGCGCCCCATAATGTAGGTCTCCCCCGCCGCGACGCCTTCGTCCAAGTCGCACGCCGGCGACACCGGAGCCTCTGCGTCAGCTGCGCGCTCGAGTTCTTCGGGAAACACGCGCGAGCAACCGGCAAGCTCACCGTCTACATAGAGCGTCACATGGATGCAGTTCGGATCCTCGTCGATAGCGTCAAACTCATTCTCGTAGCCCTGCTCGTCCATAAAAACGACGCGGCGCACCAACGCCGCGTCATCAAAGCATCCCGTCTTAAGTTGGATATCCATAGCTGCCCTTTCATTCAACGCGAACGTTAGGGACAGATTTTAGCGAAAATGAGCTCCGCGCACGCTAAACTTCGCGCGAGCCTTCGCCAGACAGTCGTAATGACCCACGTTATGGGCATCGCTCGCGATGAAGCTGTACAGGTTCTGATCGAACAGGCGCTGTGCCGGCTTTTTCTCGCGACCAAAGCGACCGCCGGCAATAAAGTCCGCCGAAGCCTGCAGCTTGCAGCCCATATCGACCAGGCGCTCCGCCACGCTTACATCCTTTTGAACCGCACGATAGCGCTCAGGATGAGCGATGATCACCTGGTAGCCACGGCACTGCAAATCGTAAATCGTGTTCTCGTACTCTCTAAACGCATACGCATCGGCATGCGTCGAAAGCTCGAGCAGAAACTCGTTGGTCCCATCGAAATGCAAGTGATCCGCGGCATCGATACCAAGCTCAACGAGCTTTCGATGGTTGACCTCGAAGCCCATCTGGAGCGGAAAACCGTCAGCGTTATCGCGCAGCAGCTCAAAGGCATCCCACATCTTGTCGTAATCAAAATAGGGATCACGGCAGTGAGGAGTGCAAACGATTCTGGTTACACCGGCCCGCTTGGCAGCCTCGAGCATCGCCAAGCTCTCTTCGAGATCGGCGGCGCCGTCGTCTACACCCGGCAAGATATGGCAATGAATGTCACGCATAGGTCAGCCTTAATCAACTAAACGTTTGCTCGGTTGGTGAAGATGCCCTTTTTGGAAGTGCCCTGATCGTCGGAGCCCTTCTTAACCTTCTTACCGTCCTTGGTGTAGTAAGAATAGTAGTACTCGCTGGTCTCGGTCTCACAGTAATTCATGACGGTACCGATGAGCTTGACCTTCTCGGACTTCTTAAGCTGGGCGATAGCGTTGAGCGCCTCTTCGCGCTTGGTAAAGTCCTCGCGCACCACGAACAGCGCGCCGTCGGTCAAGCTGGCAATCTCGGCAGCATCGATGAAGGTGCCGACCGGAGGAGCATCGAAGATGACGTACTGGAACTTGGCGGACAGTGCCTTTACCAGCTTGGCAAAGCGATGGGAGACGATGATGTCGGCAGGATTGGGAATGTGCGGCTCGGCATCGAGGAAGTAGAAGTTCTTCTGACCCGTCTCGACAATCGCCTGGTCGATAGAAACCTGCTCGGACAGGACTGCATAGAGTCCGCCGCGGGAGCGGACGCCGAGCATATCGGCAAGGGACCTGCGACGCATATCAGCCTCGACCAGCAGGACACTCTTGCCGCTCGTGGCGATTGCCTGAGCAAGATTAATGGAAACCGTAGACTTGCCCTCGTTGGGAATCGAGGAGGTAACGGTGATGGTGCGAATGGGGTCGTCCACGCTCGCAAAGCGGATGTTGGCCAGAAGGGTCTTGGCGGCATTCTGCACAACGAGCTTATCGGTGTTCTTTGCCTTAGCCATGCCTATTTACCACCTTTCATAGCCGGAATTCGGCCAACAACGGGAATACCCAGGAGCTCTTCTGCCTCTTCGGCACCGCGGATGCGGGTATTGAGCATGTCTGCCAAAACGACATAGGCAACTGCGATAAAGATACCGGCGAGGAACGCGACGGCAATATACAGCGTGCGCTTGGGGCCGCTGGGGGCTTCGGGGGTCTTAGCCTCGTCGATAACGTTGATGCTCTGGGCAGCGCCGACGTTCTGAGCGACCGTACTCACCGAGCTGGCAATTGCCTTTGCGACCTCAGCCGTCTCCTTGGCATCGGTGCCGGTAACCGAAAGCGTAATGACACGCGTGGTGGTCTCGGAGGAAACAGACACCTTGTAGTCATCCAGATCGGTGAGGCCCAGTTCTTTGGCGGCGCCGCTCTTAACGCTATCGCTATCCAGCAGCGTGGCGATATCATTGGAAAGCATCTGGCTCGCCGAGAGATCGTTGTAGCTCATCTGACCGCTATCGTCGGTCTTGGCGAGAATGTACATGCTCGTCGTCGCGGTATAGGTGTTGTCCATCGCAACGAAGGACACGATGCCCATGGCGATCGCGCAGACCACCGGAAGGGTGATGACCAGCTTGAGGTGCTTCTTCAGCAGCTGGAACAGTTCGAGAAGGGTCATGCAGCTTGCCTTTCATTTCCCCAGTTCGGATTGACAAAACTGTCCGTATGTTATCGCATCTTTTTACCGAGACCAAACTCTATACATAAGAAACAGGCTCTCCTGTAAAAATGTCGGAAGCAATCGTAAAATTGCACAACAACGCCGCACCCGAAAGCCCGATGCGGCGTCTACATCAATATCTATGTTGCATCGCTATGCGAATGGCTCGTCCTGCTGTATGGGAAACGTCACCGTAATGGTGGTTCCCACGCCCAACTCGCTCGACAGATCGAGCGTGGCGTGATGATACAGGGCCGCATGCTTGACAATGGCAAGCCCCAGGCCGGTTCCGCCGCGCGCCTTGGACCTACTCTTGTCCACGCGATAGAACCGCTCAAATACCTTGCCCTGTTCTTCAGGCGCGATACCGATTCCCGTGTCGGCGACAGCGAGGAACGGACGGCCTTCGTCGTTGGTGCCGCACTGCAACGTAACCGTACCGCTGGGTCGATTGTAGCGGATGGCGTTGCTTGCCAGATTATAGATGAGCTCGTCGATCAAGCGCGAAACGCCTTCGATGACCACAGGCTTGGTCTCATGACTTATCGTCACATTCGCCTGACGGGCAACCTGTTCAAGACGCTGCTCAACCGCGTAGATCGCACGCGAGAGCTCAATAGGCTCCGTGGACCCAATGGGCACTGCCTCGCCTTCAGTTGCACGTTCGGCCTCGTCCAAGTTAGACAGCGTAAGGATGTCGTTGACAAGCGCTGCCAAGCGGCCCGCCTCACGATAGATGCGACCGCCAAAGTTGCGCAGGTCGTCCTCGCCCTCGACCATGCCATTTGCGATGAGCTCGGCATAGCCCGAAATCGCCGTAAGCGGCGTCTTGAGCTCATGGGTGATATTCGCCGTGAACTCGCGGCGCATACGGTCGTTGTCCGCTAGCACCGCCATTTGGCGCTTGAGTTCCTGGCGCTGCGACTCGATGCGCTCAAGCATGGGGACCATCTCGGCATAGGCGTGCTCATAGCTACGGCGTGGGTGATCCAAATCCACCTCTTGCAACGGCGCGATGATGGCACGGGACTCACGGCGCGCCATAAAAAACGAGAGTACTGCACCCGCTGCTGCGATAAGCAGCATCGGCGCCAGCATCGACAGCAAAATCGCCGCAACGCCAGGCTGGGCCTGCGCCAAGCGAACGACCTGGCCGTTATCAAGGGTGACGGCGCGATACAGCATAATCTCGTCGAGTGTAGAGCTTGCGCGCTCCGCGGAACCCGAACCACTCTCAAAGGCCTCGATGACCTCGGGGCGATCGCCATGGTTGGGCAGTGTGGAAGGCGACGCCTCGTTGTCGTAGGCAACAGATCCGTCCTTATTGATCAGCGTGATACGAAGATCCTCGCGATCGAGGCTTCGCAAGAACGGAATGGGCTCCTGTTGCTCGTCGAGGGCGGCAGCAATGAGCTCGGTTTCCTGCGCCAGATTGGCACTCGTGGCATCCGCCAAAGTGTTTTGCACAAAGAACGCACCCAGCACCGTAAACGCCACGATAACTGCCATGGCGCAGACAAAGATCGTCACAAAAACGCGGTGCGACAGCGTATGTTTTCCCTGGGGGGCGAAGACCACGGGTTACTCCTCCGATGCGGTGGCCGCGGTGTCGTCGCCTTCGGCACCATCACCGGCAGAAGGCTCGGCCAGGCGATAACCCACGCCGCGCACGGTCTCGATGGCGCTGGCATGCTCGCCCAGTTTTTGGCGAAGCGTCTGCACGTGCACGTCAACGGTGCGCGAACCGCCGTCGAAGTCCCAGCCCCACACGCTCTGCAGCAACGACTCGCGGGTAAAGACCACGCCGGGCTTGCGCATGAGGTACTCGAGCAGGTCGAACTCGCGCAGGGTGAGCTTAAGCGGCTCGCCGGCAACGGTCACCTCGCGATGGCTGGGCGAAAGCACGATGTCGCCCACGCTGAGCACATCGCTCGCCTGCTTGACCATGCCGCCGCGACGCAGCAGTGCGCGGCAGCGGCTCGCAAGCTCCATGAGCGAAAACGGCTTAGTCAGGTAATCGTCGGCACCGCCATCGAGCGCCATCACCTTGTCGAGTTCGGTGTCCTTGGCGGTAAGCATCATGATGGGCACCGTCGCCGTCAGGCGATCGGCACGCAGGCGACGCATAATCGCCAAGCCATCGGTGTCGGGCAGCATGATATCGAGCAGCACAGCATCGGGCACCCGTCGCGCCACGGCAGCTTTAAACTCGCCATCACACGAAAAGCCCTCGGCCTCGATTCCCTGCTTGCGCAGCGCGTAGACTGTCAAATCCC
The DNA here is from genome assembly GCF_003475665.1 of Collinsella sp. AF29-7AC. Lineage (NCBI taxonomy): Bacteria > Bacillati > Actinomycetota > Coriobacteriia > Coriobacteriales > Coriobacteriaceae > Collinsella > Collinsella sp. AF29-7AC. The sequence goes on along the minus strand of NZ_QRQX01000009.1, from coordinate 7,690 downwards.
TGATGTTGTCATCGTCCTCGACGTAATAGATCATGTTGAACCCCTTTGCGGCCGATATGACCGCATCTTAACCCTAAAGGCACCTGTAAAAGACAGCGTCAGCCAAAACGCCCCGTCAAATAATCCGCGGTGCGCGGATCGGACGGATTCTTAAAGAGTTGCGCGGTGGGCGCGTGCTCCACCAGCTCACCCAGCAAAAAGAACGCAACCGAATCGGAAATACGCGCGGCCTGCTGCATGTTGTGCGTCACGACCACCAGCGTGCAGGTCTCCTTGAGCTCGCAGGCCAGCTGCTCCACCACCAACGTCGACACAGGGTCGAGTGCCGAAGTCGGCTCGTCCATCAGCAGAATGTCGGGCTGCACGGCAAGTGCGCGGGCGATGCACAGGCGCTGCTGCTGTCCACCCGAAAGACCCAGGCCCGACTCTTTGAGCTTGTCCTTGACCTCGTCCCACAGGGCAGCGCGACGCAGGGAGTCCTCGACCAGCTCATCGAGCACGGCGCGGTCGCGCACACCCATACCGCGAGGACCGTAGGCGACGTTGTCGTAGATGCTCATGGGAAATGGGTTGGGGCGTTGGAACACCATGCCCACGCGCTGGCGCAAACGGCAGATGTCGCAATCGCCCAGGATATCTTGACCATCGAGCGCAATCTTGCCCTCGATGCGGCAATCCTTGATGCCGTCGTTCATGCGGTTAAAGCAGCGCAGCAACGTGGACTTTCCGCAGCCCGAAGGCCCGATGAACGAGGTGATCTGCTTGTCGCGGATCTTGATATTCACGTCCTTGAGCGCATGGTGGTCGCCATAGAACAGGTCGAGGCCCTCGACGTCGATGCGCGTCGGCGAGGCGGCAAGATCCTCTGCCGTGGGGCGAGTCGCATCCCCAACCTCGCGCTCATGCGCGGCCTCGGCCTGCGCTTCCATGAGTTCTTCAAGCTTCGTGGGCTCCACAGCCGCAGCAGCCGTCATACCGCACACCTCCATATCGATATCAATTCAGCAGTATCGATAGTAGGAATCGCGGCTCATACGCACGTGAGCACATTGTCAAGTGTTTGTAAGGGCACGCTAGCTATGCGGCGGGCAGCTCGATGGTGAATATCGTGTGTTCGGGCGTCGATTCACATGCAACGGTACCGCCGTGTGCCGCGATGATCTCCTTGGCAATAGCAAGGCCCAAACCGGCACCACCGCGATTGGTCGCACGCGCCGCATCCAGGCGATAGAACTTCTCAAAGATCACCTTGAGCTTAGCCGCAGGGATAGGATCGCCCTGATTGATAAAGCGCACGCGCACGCCGCCATCGTCTTGGCGCCTGGCCTCAATCGTGATAGTCGAACCCTCATAGCTATAGGCGACGGCGTTTTTCATGATGTTGTTGAACACGCGGGCCATCTTGTCGCCATCCACGAGCACCGTCAGGTCCTCGCGAATATCAACTTGGGCTTCCTCATGCTGCTCGTTGAGGATGGGATAGAACTCGTCAGCCACCTGAGCCAGCAGCAACCCCAGATCAACATAGCCGCGCGTGAGCACGATATCGTGGAAGTCAAAGCGCGTGATATCGAAGAACTCTTCGATGAGCGCATCGAGCCGGTGCGCCTTGTCGAGCGCCACGCCCGTAAAGTGCGCACGTTGCTCAACCGGCAGCTCAGGAGCCTCTTGCAGCAGCGAAAGATAGCCCACCACACTGGCAAGCGGGGTGCGTAGGTCATGTGCCAAGTACGTGACCAGATCGTCCTTGCGATGAGACTCGTCACGCAAGGCCTGTTGCACCTTGCGCTCGCGATCACGCACACGGTTGAGTGCGCCCTCGACCTCCAGGAAGTCGCCGTCGATGTTATCCCAGGTGTCGGGGTGATCGATCAGGCGATCTTGAATACGAGCGGCCAGCACACAATCGGCATGCTGCTCGCCCTGCTCGTAGCCCTGGTAGTACAGGGCGCGGCCGCAAAAGAACAGCACGCACACGGCAAGCGCCAGCACAAAGCCAAGCATGTTGAATACAAAGACGGCATCGAACAGCACCGGCCCTTCGATGCCGCCGAGCGCCATGGCGCCAATCGCCAACGTCATGGCCCACGCGGCACCGCCAATCACCACGCAGCGGCGCACGACTTCAAATCGATCGATCAGCAAAAAGCCGACAAGCAGCACCGCCAAGATTCCAGCGATGCTATCGATGCCAATCAGCAGCAGGCTCAGCAAAAAGAGCAGCACCGTTGCAAGCGCGCGGTTGTCGACGACCGACCTCACGTATTCAAAGAGTCGATCGGGCACCTCGAATGCCTGCCTATCGTCTTTTGTCATATCCACTTCCCCACCATCAAAGGCCTTATTCGATTATGTAGCCGACGCCCCAGACGTTTTTGATAAAGCGCGGCTTTTGAGCGTCGTCACCGATCTTTTCGCGCAGGTGGCGAATGTGCACCATCACCGTATTGTTGGAGCCGGGCATAAAATCCTCGTTCCATACCGCGCGGAACAGATCCTCCACGGCCACCACACTGCCGCGATGCTCGACCAGATACAGCAAGATGGAATACTCGATGGGCGTGAGGCGAACCGGCGCACCGTCCACCGTTACGGAACGGGCATCGCGGTTGATCTCTAGGCCGTCGAGCTGGATGGTCGGCGACTCGGCCGCCTGCGCACGGCTACCGTAGCTGGTGTAGCGACGAAGCTGAGCGTGCACGCGCGCGATGAGCTCCAGCGGGCGGAACGGCTTAACCACGTAATCGTCCGCGCCAAGCGAAAGGCCCTCGATCTTGTCTTGCTGGGCATCGCGCGCCGTCAGCATGATCACGGGATAGGTATGGCTGGAACGGATCGTACGCAGCAACTCAAGCCCATCGATATCGGGCAGCATGACATCCAGCAGCGCAAGATCGAACTCCTGCTCCAAGATTGCCTTGGCAGCATCGGCCCCGCTATAGGCGACCTGTACGTCAAAGCCTTCTTTTGTAAGGTAGATACCAACCAAGTCGGCGATGGCCTTTTCGTCATCAACTACCAAAATGCGCTCGTTCATGCGTGCTCCTCTCGCGCTCCATTATGCCCGAGGGGGCGCACGCCACACACAACAAGCGTGGGTGATTAAGTCGGCCTTAAGCACCCTTGTGCCCGTTCGGGCGCGGATGTGGGCCACGCGCGCACGCGATGATCGCCGACACCGGTAAACGATATACTCTAGTTCCAGAAGAGACCGTCCCGTCGAAAGCGAAATCTGTGAAGTCCCTCACCTCTTTTGCAAAGCGCTCAGCCCAGCTTGCCGCCGGCTTTGTCTGCGCTATCGCCCTTGCCGCTGGCGTGCCCACCGTCGCCGGCGCCCAAGTGCTCACGACCGACAATGTCTGCGGCAAAACCGCCGATGCGCGCGGCATCACGGCAGAAAACCTGCCCGATATCGATGCGACCAATGCCCTCGTCATGGGCAAAGACGGCACCGTCTACTATGCCCGCGGCGCCGATGAGCAGGTCAAAATCGCCTCGATCACCAAGGTCATGACCGCAATCCTAACCGTCGAGAATTGCAAGATGGACGAGAAGGTCACGGTGAGCAACGCCGCAGCCACCGTGGGTAATTCGACCGCCGGCTTGCTCGAAGGTGACGAGCTTACCGTGGAGCAGGCACTGCGCGGCCTGATGATTCCCTCGGGCAACGACGCCGCCATCGTGCTCGCCGAATATGTGGGCAAGAAGATCGACCCTAAGACCAAAGACGCCGAGGCAACCTTTGTGAAGGCCATGAACGAGCGCGCTAAGAAGCTCGGCTGCACCGGTACGCTTTTTGAAAACCCGCATGGTCTGGACTTTGATGAGTGGGCTGGCGATATGCACTCAACCGCACATGACGTGGCACTGATGATGCAGGAGGCCATGAAAAACGATACGATCCGCGAGGTCGTAGCGAGCGAGGATTCCTGGATCGAGGTCACGGGCGCCGACGGCACCGACCATTCGCATTCCATGGACACGCATAACTATTTGCTGGGCCAAGATGGCAACATTGGCGGCAAGACCGGCACCACCGACGACGCGGGCTACTGCTTCACGAGCGCCTACAACCGCGACGGCGACGAGATCTACACCGTCGTTTTGAACTCCACCACCACCGACCAGCGCTTTACCGATACCGCCACCCTTGCCAACTGGTACTACGGCCACAAGGTGACGGTCGCAATCGCCAACACACAGGAAAAGACCGCCAACGGCAACCCGCTTATGGCGCGCATTGGCCAAACCGACTGGACGGATAAGACGATCGACGCCACACTCGCCGATCCCACGGCGCAAGCGACCGTGTTTTCCCTTGCCGGCGAGGTGACCGAAAAGGTTAGCTACGACGATCTTTCGGGCACGGTGCATGTGGGCGACAAGGTGGGTAGCGTCACGCTCAAGCAGGACGGCACCAAGATCGCCGTCATGGACCTGGTTGCCGACGAGGAAGGCGCAGGGCCGAATCCCATTGAATGGCTGCTCGTGAAGCTCGATCGCTTGGGCCGTCGCATCGACAACCGCCCACTCACGGCAGAAAGCGAGACCGTCGCCAAGGCGCCCGAGGTGTAGGGCGCAAGAATAATAAGTCCACTGAAAGGAGGCGTCCGAAAGGATGCCTCCTTTTTTTGAGGGTTCGAATCCCCAGCCTCCTTTCTCCGCACCAAAAAAGGGCCCCAGATGGGACCCTTCTTTCAATTCATACTGGCGGAGAGCTGGGGATGTCCGGGCATGCTGCGCATGCCCTCCGGCTTCAAAGCCTGGCGGCTTTTCGCCCACGGGCTACAAACGCTTTCGCGTTTGCTTAACGCCCGTGCCCTCTCGGGTTCGAATCCCCAGCCGCCATTCTTGATAATAAAAAGGGCCCCAAATGGGACCCTTCTTCAAATTCGTACTGGCGGAGAGCTGGGGATTCGAACCCCAGATGCCCTTTTGGGGCATACTCGCTTAGCAGGCGAGCACCTTCGGCCTCTCGGTCAGCTCTCCGTAACAGCCGTTCTATAGTAACCAAACAGCCAAGGATGAGCAAGAGGAAATTTTCTAATTGCCTAGCAGCCCTTCCTTCTTGAAAGCTTCGCCTACCCCAGCGAGCGGTTGAGGGAGCCGAGCTCGTCGTTGCCCATGGTGCGCCACATTTGGAAGATACAACCGCGCGCCAGGAAAAAGAAACCGTTATCGACCAGTTGCACAGCGGCATCTGCCAGCTGATTCGTCACGGCAGACACTGGCGGCAGCTCTAGTCCAGCCTTGTGGATGGTCTCGACCGCTTCCTCGAACGTCGGAGGCTCGCTGACGCCCATCTCGTTCATAAGGCCCTGCATTTCTTCCAGCGCGCTGCTGCCCGACTCCTCGCCGCGCGGCACCAGACGGTAACAAGCCAGCGCCAGGTCGAGCTGATCGCAATTCCAATAGGCAAACGCCAAGCGATAGAACAGGTAGCCGATTGCAGAACGATCGCTGGCAATACGTAGGCCGTGGCGCGCCACCTCGATAATCTCGTCAAAGCGCTCCAGACGCGCAAGCACGTTGATGAGCGCAAAGTGCGACTGCATGGACGAGCGCGCCAGATCGTAAAGATGGCGCACCTCGGGCAGTGCTCGTTCAAAGTCCTCTTGCTCGGCGTAAAAGCTGCAGATCTCGTGCTGGGCAAAGTACAGCGCATCGGGCGCACGAAGGATTCGCACAGAGCGGTCTTCTTCCAACACCGGTAGCACCATGCGCACCAGCTGGTTATCGCAAAACTGCGTTTGAACCGGACCTGTCGCCAAAAGCTCGGCGACGGCGCACTTAGCCTCCAACTCCTCAACAAGACGGGAAAAGCCTTCAAAAGCACCTGTACGGTCGACTTTTGCCTGCTCGCGCAATTCAACAACACGGGCCACGTATGGGTCGTCGTCCTCTTCCATGACCTCCAGCTCGTCAGCCGTATCGGCAAGCAGCAGATCGCGCAGCGCCGGCGGCAGCATGCGATGGTCATCACGCGGACGAGCATGAACCTCCGCAGGTTCAATCGTCTCCGGAGCGGTTGACTCATATGCCTCAAGCACACGCTTGCACGGCATATCGTCCATGTCCATGCTCTCAAGATCCTTGGCGACAGGCACGCAATCGGCCAGATAGGCCGCGCGCCCAAAGAAATACGTTGCAACAACGCACTCGCCCTGCTCACTGTCGGGAGCAGCAATCTGCACATAGCAGCGCGTGATGCAGGTGCCCGCGGCAAAACACGCTGCCGCAAGCGTGAGTGCCACGCGCGCATCGTGCTCCGCGGCCCAGATCGCACGCGCGTCCTCGTCCAACTCGCGCCAGGCGTCATCTTGAGCGTCGTATTCACGTTGCGGCATGGCATCAACGACAGACTGCCCAAACCGAACGAGCATGATCCCTTCGGCAACGTTTGCCCGATAGGTATAGTCGAGCCGCGTGACCACGTTAAGTGCCTCGACAATACGCGCGAAGCGGGTACGCACATCCCACTCACCGCCCGGCTGGCAAGCCACCGTACCCGGTTTGCCCCACGGGTTATCGCTCGAGGCCGTATCAAGCGGTCGGGGAACATCGTTGGTCGTCTTGGCGATATGCCACGCATCAAAGAGCGCGCAGCCCTCAAGGCTCGGCGAGGATGCCGCAGGGACCAATCCGGCCCCGATGTGCTCAAGGATGCCGGAGAGACGGTTAAGACGGCACTCGATGGCAAGCAGCATGTCAATCTCGTCCTGGTCCAGCAGGCTGCGATCAAAATTGAGATAGAAAAGCTTTGAGCGATCGATGCGAGCCAGGCTCATCTCGGACTTAGCGGCGATGGTGCGCAAGCGAGGCAAGTCAATTTCACTCATAAGGGCGGCGGCATAGCGCTCGATACCGCTCGGATTCTCGGCATGGTCAACGCGGTAGAGCAGCGTCTCGATAGCGTCAGGTAGCGGTGTCGTGTTAAAGCCCAAAAACACCTCGACCGGCTCGGGCAACTTTACGAGCTTGATCTTGTCGACAACGTTTTGCATACCCTCGTCGAGTCCGTCGGCGTCCGCCGTGCTCGCAATGGTATTTTCGGAGTCAGCGAATATCACGTAGCGCAGGAACATCGATGCCATGAACTCACCGTAAGGAAGGGAGCGGGTCGAATTCCATGTCTCGTGATCGGACTGTTCGCGCATGGGACCTTCGGGAGAGCCGACGGTTCGCGCGCGCACGCGCATCGTGCCGTTTGCTCCCCTCACCATAATCTCACCAATACCGGAGTCCGACTCGTCAAGGACCAGTTCCATGTCGGGATCGTTGGGCAGCGGAGCCTCGCTGACGGGGCGGTCCACCTTGTACACCTCACCCGAAACGCTTACGTAGCCCAAAAGCGACACACGGCTTTTGCCAACGAATTCGACGACATAACAAGATTCATGCTGATCCTCGCCAAAGAGTTTCCAGACCACGCCATACGAGCGTCCCGCAGGCTGCTCGGGCATCGCCGGAAAGCGCTTCTTGGGATCGAGAAACCTGAGCTTGTATGTCGGACGCTCTGCCACGAAATATCACCCTGATCGGTCGCTTGAGAAGGAGTGGTCGCGAATAAGTCGCGACATCTACTCGGAATCTTACACGAGTCGACAGGAAATCGTCCCTTTGGACGAAAGCACTCAAGCTGGCGTAAAAGAAAAGCCCCCGTTGCCGGGAGCTTTAATCTCAAATGGTG